>CAXFCV010000174.1:0-2334 GCA_964000975.1 uncultured Rhodospirillaceae bacterium
CTATCCCTGGGCTGGAATCTCGGGGACCGATTGGCTTGCTGGTATCATGGCATAGAGATGGATGGTGAAGGCATTGTTGTGAATGTGCCGGCAATGAACAATGCCTCGATGGTGGGTAAACAATGTGTTTCCAAATATCCTGTGAAAGAAATCGAGGGCGCTATTTTTCTGTATTTCGGCGATGAAGCTAATCCGGAGCCATGTGCCCTTGATTTGCCAAAAGAATTAGTGGGAGAGGATTTCAGTAATTTTCTCTGTACAGCCATGTGGAAATGTAATTATCGGTATGCAGTCGATAATGTAATGGATCCAATGCACGGCGCTTATTTGCACGCAAAATCACACTCCATGGCTTTCGGTGATAAGGAAGCAAAAATGCGGATTGAAGACACGAACTTCGGCCTCATTTTCGAGAAGGAAGGCCAGCGAGATGTTAATTTTGACTGGGTTGAGCTTGGGGATACGGGTGCCATGTGGATGCGGCTCTCCATTCCTTATCGCCAGAATGCTGGTCCGGGCGGGGTATTCTATATTGTTGGTTTTGCGACGCCAGTGGATGAAAATCATACACAAGTCTTTTTTTGGCGTACACGGCAGGTTAGTGGGTGGAAGAGAGATGTTTGGAGATTTATGTACCGCAACCGGCTGGAAAAATTGCATTGGGATGTTCTGGAACAAGACCGGCTCGTTTTGGAGGTGATGGCGCCTGATGCACGTAACCGTGAGCTTCTATATGACCATGACAAAGGCCTTGTTCGGGTTCGCCGCGATTTTAAGAAGAAAGCAGAAAAACAACTTGCTGCCCTCGCTGCTATCGAGACGACCCGTACAAATAACCGAACACAGGCAATTGCAGGCGACTAAGGTCCATTAGTCAGGCGTAACTTGATATGACCAGCCCCATCTCTTTGGAAGGCAAACGAATAATAGTCACGGGTGCAGCGCGAGGTCTCGGAAGAGCGTTTGCCGAGGCCATGATTAGCGCAGGCGCAAGTATTATGATTGCAGATATTCTCGAAGAAGAGGGGAGGGAGACCGCCAATGCCATTGGTGCTGAATTTGTAGAACTTAATTTAGCCCTCCCAGAGAGTGTCGACTTGTGTGTGGAAAAGGCAGTGGCGGCATTGGGTGGTCTGGATGGTTTGGTAAATAATGGCGCTATTGCGACGGGCATAGGTGGCCCAACCATGACGGAAATCGACACAGACGTGTGGGACACAGTAATGAGAGTTAATGTTCGTGGAACGTGGCTCATGAGCAAGGCAGCGGTTCCTCACTTGGCAAAATCTAGGGCCGGAAAAATTGTAAATCTTGCATCCGACACGGCATTATGGGGCGCACCGCGCCTAATGCACTATGTTGCGAGTAAAGGTGCAGTTTTGTCTATGACACGGTCGATGGCTCGGGAACTTGGTGGTAGCGGGATCGCCGTTAATTCCATCGCCCCCGGCCTCACCGAAGTTGAAGCCACCGAGTATGTGCCCCAGGACCGCAAGGACCTCTATGTCAGCAACCGTCCGTTTAACCGGGTCCAGATGCCTGATGATGTAACCGGAGCGGTTATGTTTCTGATATCCGACGCCGCTAGCTTTATCACTGGTCAATGTATTCCAGTGAACGGCGGTTTTTTTATGCGTTGAAAAAACGCTTGAGATTAAGGGAGGAAGCCGATGCCAGATCTGACGGAAATGGAATTCGAAGACCTTGAAACATGGAAAAAGCCTGCTGATAAAAGCTTTGCCGAGTGGATGGAAAGCCGGGTCGCTCGGTTCGAGACCCGAACCTACGATTGGGATGCCCTAAAATTTCAGGCAGATTATGATCCAAAATACGCACGCGCCCAATGCAGATATATGGGAACCGGGGGGACGGGTGTTTCAAATGATGAGAATGTGGTGCCTGCAGAGCATTTCACATTTTCGACGATGGTCTTGCCTGCAGGCTGTGAGGGCCCTCCACACATGCATGTAGACGTAGAAGAAATTTTCTTCATGCTTAAAGGAAGCATCCGGCTCACCATCGAAGATGATGGAAATTTTCATGAAACCATCTTGAAGGAACGGGACCTGGCCTCTGTGCCGCCGGGCTACTACCGCGGTCTTTACAATATAGGCCAGGAAGAGGCCTTAATGCTGGTGATGCTTGGCAATAAGAAACCGGTTACGCCGCATTACCCGCCAGACCACCCTCTAACCAAGATCAAGCGGCCTAAAAAATAGAGTGACCACGGAGTGAATCAGGTTACAAATAAAGCCTACTGGGTGGACGATGCCTATCCAAGCCGCCGTATGGATGTTGACGGCAGGATACAAGCCTACAGAGAGGCGGGTGACA
>CAXFCV010000175.1:0-2205 GCA_964000975.1 uncultured Rhodospirillaceae bacterium
GCAATCGATTATCGACGATGCTGTGTCCGCATTTGGGACTGTCGATATTCTAATCAACAACGCAGGCATACTCCGAGACAAAAGCTTTAAGAACATGGATATGGCTGACTGGGACATCGTGATGGACGTCCACCTCAACGGATCAGGATACGTCACGCGAGCAGCTTGGCCCGTCATGCTCGAGAAACGCTACGGAAGAATTGTCTTCACCAGCTCAACCTCTGGAATATTCGGAAATTTCGGGCAAGCAAACTACGGTGCGGCAAAAATGGGCATGCTGGGCATCATGAACGTGCTTGCAATTGAGGGCCTGTCCAAGAACATTCGGGTAAACACACTGGCGCCAGCAGCAGAGACGCGGCTGATAGGAACCATTCCAGGTGTCGAGGTAAACCCCGACAACCCCGACCCGATGCGCCACCCCAAGCTAGTCACACCTGCCGTGATCCTGATGGCCTCAGAAGACGCGCCAACCGGCATGACATTCCACGCGGGCAACGGAAAGTTTTCCCGAAGCGCCACCTTCATCAACGAGGGCCTGGAATTCGGAGCTGACGTGTCCTACGAGGACCTCCTTGCCAAGAAGGATGAGCTGATCGACATGAGCTCTTCAACCGAAATGTCGGGGCTGATCCGAGTGCAAAACCAAATGAAAAACGCCTAGATTAGGGCAGTCTCAAAAGAGCCGAAGAGACATTGCTAATCCGAATATCGATTAACGTCGATATTCGGAGGAACCAATTCCCGATTGAGTATCAACTCTGACGCGAGGCGGCCCAGACCGGGCGAGGTTTGCACGCCAAAACCGCCCTGCCCGGCCAACCAAAAAAAACTCGGCGATTGTTTGTCATAACCCACCAAGGGTTTTCTGTCCTCGGCGAAGGTGCGCAGGCCCGCCCAGGTCTTGAGGACTCGCTCGACAGAGTGAGCGTTCACCTTCTGATATTCTTCGAGCACCCTCGCGACATCCAGCTCCAGCGCAAACGCATCCATCGCTTCTGACGGTGTCTCGTCTTGCGGACAGACCAGCATACCCGGGCTCTCGGGTCTAAAATATAGATTACCTGCGATAGTATGGACCATAGGCCAGCGGCCCATGTCATCGGGGGCCGGGATTATCACGGCTGTTCTTCGCAATGGGTTTAGCGGCTTAGCGTCAATAGATGCCAAAGCGGCAACAGAATTTGCCCAAGCTCCAGCGGCATTAACGACTATGCTCGATTTCAGTGCTTCTTTACCAAGGTTTATCTGCCAGCCATCCCGGCCCTCTACCAGGCCGATTGCTTCAGATGACTTTAGTATCGTCCCTCCGTTCGAGCGAATACCTCGCTCGAAACCCATCAGCAATTCGTGCACATCAATGCTTTTCCAGCTCGGATCATAAACCGCGCCACCAAGCCAATCACCGCTCAAAATCGGGACAAGCTCTGTCGCTTCATGCGTACTCACTCGCTGCAGCTCTGGGCAACTATCGGACCAAACTTCAAAATAACGCTCTAACTTTGCCTCTTCACCCCTCGCACCAACGGTTAAACCACCGCATGGGCCCAGCAGGGGATATTCACTAAACCCTTCGGGTGGTTGAAAGAAAAACTCTCGACCGGCCAAGGTTAACTCCTGGACCACCTCGTTTTCGTACCCCTCGATGTACATTGCTGCTGAGCGTCCGGAGCTATGGTAAGCCAGCTGATCCTCCCGCTCGAGGACTAGCACGTCACAATGCTCAGATAGGAAATAAGCGGCAGACAGTCCTGCAACACCGCCCCCAATTACGACCACATCGCATTCCTTCATGATGCGAGGCCCGCCAAAACGGACAAGGCGAAAGGATTGCCGAACTGAGAAAACAAAAGAATCACGCCTTCAGCCTCGTTTGCTTTGGGTCGTAAAAAGCATTGAACCTAACACTGACCGGATATCTGGTCGTAGCGACCTCGACTTCGAACTCGCCGTTACGGATCCATTCTGCATCAATACCCTGCTCATCTGATACGTCAGCCATCGCGAGGCTCTTTTTGACTCGATGCCCCCATGCGGCCGAGGTCGTCAACCCCACGCGTTGGCCGTTTCTGTAAACGGGCTCGTCGTGAATCATAAATGGGGCGTCATCCTCCTTTATCGCAAGGTTAACAAGTCTACGGGTTTTTACGTTTTTCATTTTTTGTAACGTGTCTCGCCCCAAAAAATCTCCAGAATCCATATTAA
>CAXFCV010000176.1:0-2305 GCA_964000975.1 uncultured Rhodospirillaceae bacterium
CGCCGCCCAGTATTCCGGATAGGCAATCCATGTTCGGCGAAAGTCCTCTGTTTTTGGTCCATGGCCTTCTGAATGAATACATAAAATATCTCGCCGCCGATTGAGAGCCCGCTCCAGTGAGGCTCCAAAAACACCCAGAAGCTCATCCAGGTAATCTTCACCGGCATCAGAACACCCTGAAACAGCTGCGACGGCTGCCTCTCCGGCTAACTCACCTGAAATAACCGCTGCCGGGATTCCAGCTCCAGTCACAGGATTGGTTAATCCGGCTGCATCCCCCGCAAGTAAAACATGCACGTCCTCCAATCGGCTATAGGCATTCAACATTCCGCCCACAGGAATTTCACCGCCCGTGTGGCGAATAATCTCTTCCCCAATTCGTCCTTCTACCAACAGACGTTGGCGAATGCTCTCGACTAGGGGTTTCAAATTCCCACGCGCTGCTGCCGTCACCCCAACGCCGATATTTGCCAAATCGCCTTTTGGAAACATCCAGCCATAACCACCAACCAATTCTGCGTTTAAAAAAATATCTGTCCCAAAATATGGCTTAAGCAGAGGAACTGTCATCTGCCGGGTCTCAACGAGATGCTCGTTAAACTGACCAATCGCTCGGCCAACTATTGAACGGGGGCCGTCCGCCCCAATAACAACTTTTGAACAAACCTGTTCTCCCGAAGACAGAAGAGCTGTACCGTCAGCGTCAATATGCCTCAAAATGAGACCAAAGCGACAATCAGCTCCCTTGTTTCGTGCGTCGTTTAACAGCTCCCGGTCAAAATCTCCACGGTCAATCATCTGCCCACGGAAATCGGTACGTGTGTCGGGCTGCTGATTTTCGACAAAGGTAATCATTTCGGTAATCGGCTGTTGACGGACAGCCGGCGCCGTCTTGATTTCTTGACCAAATAGGGCCGGCACAAACTCAGCGCATTGTACAGGCTCTCCCGGGGTCTGACGTCGATCAATTGAAAGCACGCTTAAACCAGCCTGGGCAGCTCTCGCGGAGGCGCAACTTCCCGCTGGCCCGAGCCCAACAACCAGAACATCAACGGAATGGCTGTGTTTCATGCGGCATGCTTCCCTCTAACTAGCGCACCTTGACCACCCAGCTTGATTGAGCAGCATGCATGCTCTTGATGATAGGGCCTGCCAATTGCTTCAGCGAGTTCGACCATGCCATCTGCCGGAAACGCAATCCCATCCAACCCTGCTAAAACGGCGTAGGAATCGATAACCCGCCTAGCCATTCCAGGGGGACGAGCACAGCCAAGCAAAACCTGCTTGTCATCAAGCCTGCGGCGAGCCTCCAAAAACACCTCCCCCACCCCATGGGTCGAGGGCGTTTTAAATGTTCCGTCCTTTGCGTAGAATGGCATGACGACGACAAGAACCAGCGCGTGAATTCCATGTCTTGCGCAAATATCCAGAGCCGCAGGCTCACCCATAATCTGCCCGTAGTGAAGGCCTATAACAATATGAGGGACCACCTCCATCGTGGTTGCACAGAGAGCTGCCAATGTCGCCTCAAAATCTTCAACTGGTCTGTCAAGGTGATAAACATCCCGTATAGTCTCCTCAGCACCGATAACATCCATCATCGCGGTGTCCACGCCTGAAGATTCCATTCGCTTAGCGCGAGCCTCGTCTAATAACGCCGAGTGAATGGCAATCCGAAGATAGGGAAAATCTCGCTTCAGCTTCTCGATGACCGGGTAGTAACGTTCATAAGCGATCTCATTGTGCCGGTTTGAACCTCCAGACAACAAAAAACCCTGCAAGTTCTGCAACAAAATTAGATCCCGGACTTTTTGTTCCAGTATTTCGGGCGATGTAGCCGGTATCATGGGGTCAAGAATGTTGGCCTGGCAATGGTCGCACATAAGTGCACAGGCTCCGGCGGTGATTGAAAATGCGGGAAAGCTGTTTTTAGAGCAGCCGCTCAGTTCTTCACTGGAAAACTCCTTGAAGGTGGGTGTGGAAAACCGGATTGGACGAGCCAAAGAACCATCCGCCGATATTTGAAGTGAAGCCACAAGAGACTCATCAAAACATGCAGCTTCAAGAGGCTCTATTTTTGCCACGGCATCAATCCATGCAGCGCTCATCTATTGACCCTTTACCATCTATTTCAAGCCGCCTGCAACAAAGCAAGTTTCTTTATTTCCGGCCGAACTGGTAATTCCTCTGGCTGGTCGGCTATAGAGTTAAGCCAACTGGCATCAAAATCCTCTTCATCGACCAGGTCACACTCGAGGCTGTCGAGCAAGTTAACCGCCGGCGCGGTCAATGAACTTAAAACGTC
>CAXFCV010000177.1:0-10096 GCA_964000975.1 uncultured Rhodospirillaceae bacterium
AAAGCTTCAGAGAGCCCATGTTGCCAACCTCAAAAAACAAATTGCCCGAGCGGTGTCTAGAGATTTGCAATGTCAATTTACTAAGCAAAAAGCTGTCCTGGATAAAATCAGTTTTTAGTACTATTTACAGCGTAGTGTGAGAGCAACCTAAATAAAATTATTAAACGATAATAGCCATCTAAAAGGATATGCAAACTAGTATCGTGGCAAACAATATAGGCAGATCAGGCGAGGAAGATTCGGTCAGAGAAAAACAACCAAAAATAAAAGCATAAATTCAATTCATGAGGAATAAATCAAAATGATATTGATTGGTCTTGGCTCAAACCTAGAATCAGCAGACGGCCACTCGACCGTTCAGAACCTAGAGAACGCTCTTGCGTCTTTTGAAACACGCGGTATCCGGATTTTGCGTTCGTCCCGCTTTTATGAAACCGCCCCTGTGCCATCGGATGACATCCCGTGGTACATCAATGCCGTCGCCGAGGTGTCAACAGAGCTCTCTGCCAGAGATCTGTTGACAAGCCTTCTGGCCATTGAGACACAGCTTGGGCGGGTTAGGGGCACGCAAAACGCGCCCCGTATAATTGATCTGGATCTGCTCGATTTTCGGGGGTGGATTGCAACGGAAAAGAATTTAATAATACCCCATCCCAGAATGACAGAGAGGGCATTCGTCCTCAGGCCAATTATTGATATCGCCCCGACCTGGCGTCACCCCGTGTCCGGCAAATCCGTGAAGAAGCTTCTAAACGAAATCAAGGTTGATCAAATTGTGCGGCCCCTTTCGTCTTAGACTTGTGTTTCCGGATAACTTGCTTATAAAACGATCGACGTATTTTCGCCCTGATCTGTTTCTGCAAGGAGAGTTGCCAGTGGCCCGCGTGACCGTTGAAGATTGCATTAAGATTGTAGACAACCGTTTTGAGCTTGTAATGCTTGCCGCCCAACGAGCGCGTAGCCTGTCATCTGGTGCGGAAATGACGGTCGATCGAGATAATGATAAGAATCCTGTAATTGCATTACGCGAGATTGCTGAAAAAAATATTGAATTGCACGAATTAGAAGCCGGCCTGGTCAAAGGTTTGCAGAAGCATGTCGAATCCGACGAACCAGACGAGGCCGAAATGGACCTATTGACCGCCGGCGAGGATTTTGGCGAGGCACTCAATCAAGATGCCGCTCCATCCCTGAATCAACCTGTTCCCGAAATCACCGACGGCGATGGCCCTCCAATGCCAGTGTTCAATGATGACGTGCTGCCTGTGGATAATAACACACTACCTTCAACAGAATAAGCTCGGTACGCCCTCAGCCAGTAATCCTATTTTAATTACCGGTAACAGGGCTATATTTCCGTAGTGTCCTTGGTATTATACCTGGGCGGCCAGGGGTGGGTGACTGCTTCTTGATCGGTCTGACGGAGAATTAGATGGCATGATCCGCCAATATGAGCTGGTGGAGACAGTTAAGTCTTATGACAACAACGCCGATGAAGAAGCGTTGAACAAAGCCTATGTGTTCGCGATGAAAGCACATGGCACGCAGACCCGTGCATCTGGTGCCCCCTACTTTTCCCACCCACTCGAGGTTGCAGGAATTCTGACCGACTACAAGCTCGATACCAAATCGATCATTACAGCTTTACTGCATGATACGGTCGAGGACACGGACGTCACACCGGACGACATTTGCAGCCATTTCGGAGAGGAAATTGGTCATCTCGTTGATGGAGTTACAAAACTCACACAGATCGAGCTTCAATCAGATCAGTCGGATCAGGCGGAAAATTTCCGTAAACTGGTTCTGGCCATGTCAGAAGATATACGCGTCTTGTTGGTCAAACTAGCCGACCGCCTGCATAATATGCGTACACTCCACTTTATTGCCAGCCATAGCAAACGGCAGCGCATTGCGCTCGAAACCATGGAAATATACGCCCCCCTTGCTGAGCGGATCGGAATGCAGGAGATGAAAAATGAACTTGAGGACCTTGCATTCGCCGTCCTCAACGAGGAAGCACGGGAGTCCATTACAGCGCGGTTACAGTTCCTAAAGGACGAGGGCAAAGACAATGTCGCATCCATTGTCGAGGAACTCAGCAAAACTCTGGACGCGGAGAATTTAAGTGCCTCCGTAACTGGGCGCGAAAAAACGCCATATTCAATATGGCGTAAAACGCAGAAAAAAAATGTCTCGTTTGAACAGATAGCGGACATCATCGCGTTTCGCATCATTGTTAAGAACAAGGAAGAGTGCTACCGGGCACTAGGTATCATCCACGGCACCTACAAAGTCGTTCCTGGCCGAATAAAAGATTTTATCAGCACGCCAAAACCCAATGGATATAAGGCCTTACACACGTCCATCATCGGACCGGATCGTCATCGGATTGAAATTCAAATCCGTACCCAAGAAATGCACGAGATTGCCGAGTATGGCGTGGCGGCCCATTGGCATTACAAACAGGGAGCAAGCATCCGATCGGGTCGAGAATTTCGTTGGATGAGAGAACTCCTCGAAATATTAGACCAAGCCGCCAACCCGGATGATTTCCTCGAGCATACAAAGCTCGAAATGTATCCCGATCAAGTTTTTTGCTTCACACCAGTGGGCGATGTCATCGTTCTGCCGAGCCGGGCTACGCCGGTTGATTTTGCCTATGCAGTCCATTCAGAAATTGGTGACAATTGTGTCGGGGCCAAGATTAATAGCCGGTCTATGCCCCTGCGCACGGAGCTGGAAAATGGGGACCAGGTCGAAATCATCACCTCTAAAGCCCAAAGCCCGTCACCTATCTGGGAGAATTTCGTGGTGACTGGCAAGGCACGTGCTCATATTAGACGATTTACCCGCAGCAAGGAGCGCTCGGAGTATATCAATTTGGGACAAGCAATCTTGGTCCGCGCCTTTCAATCAGAGGGATACGAATTCTCCGAGGAGATTGTGGCAGACGTCTTGGGAAATTTCTCTCAACCTGATGCTGACGGTCTATGTGCTGAAGTGGGTGCCGGGCACGTTGCTGGCCAGGAGGTTATAGAGGCCGTGTTCCCAGGCACCAAGGAAGTGAATAAGTCGAGACTGTTGTCATTCGCCCGAATGCGGCGGCGTAAAAAGTCAAAATCCAACGGCAAATCATCAAAAAGGGTTGCCATTAAGGGCATGATCCCAGGGATGGCGTTGCACTTTGCTGGCTGTTGTCATGCGCTGCCCGGGGATCGCATTGTGGGCATCGTCACCAAGGGCAGGGGCATGACCATTCACACCATCGACTGCGAAACGCTTGAAGATTTCGCCAGCACGCCTGAGCGTTGGATCGATGTAGCCTGGGATGAAGAAGCTATCGATGAATTCCACTTGGGACGAGTTTCGCTTGTCGTGGGCAACGCACCTGGCAGTTTGGGCGGCTTGTGCACTATTATTGGCAATAACGCGGGAAATATCAGTAATCTTAAGATCACAAACCGCACCCCGGAGTTTTTTGACATGTCCATTGATGTCGAGGTGAAGGATGTCAAACACCTTACCAACATTATTGCCGCATTGCGTGCAGCACCTACCATTAAGTCCGTCGAGAGGGCCCGGGGTTAATGGTTATTTGAGACATGACAGTTACCATCGTCCGACAGATATTTTTATTACAATACTTAGGAGCCGCTATAATAGGTCATGTTCCGGCGCCGTAAAAAGATAAGGATGGTTCAAAAGGTACGGGATTGGCTGTGGCCTTATATGGGGTGGGCAAGAGCATTTACGTACTGGGCGCATCGTGTAAACCGGCTGCCTGGCTCAACCTACTCACTGTCCGCTGGTATCGCATTCGGCGCCGCCGTTTCCTTTACGCCCTTTGTGGGACTGCATTTGATTTTGGCCGCACTTTTTGCCTGGATCTTTCGCGCCAATATTATCGCGTCGGCCATTGGAACTCTAGTTGGGAACCCATGGACCTTTCCATTTATTTGGGTATGGATCTATCAACTAGGTATTTGGATGGGCGTTGGCGGCCTGCCTAACGATTTAACTGAGCTCGAATTTACGGCGCTATTTGGTACTATATTCTCCACCGTCCTGGCTATGGATCTAAACTACTTAATGAAGGTCGCTTGGCCTGTTATCGGGCCAATGCTTGCAGGTGCCATCCCGACAGCGCTTACGTCCTGGTTCGTATTTTATTTTCTCTCCGCTTTTGTGTTGAAATCCGTTCACCGGAGACGTCTTGAACGAAAGGGATAATCCACCTACTTGTAGGGTTCGCTGCAACTAACTAAAGAAACGCCATGAGCAACAGGTTACGTTTGGGTGTCAATATCGATCATGTGGCCACCATCCGAAACGCGCGCGGCGGAGGGCATCCTGACCCTGTCCACGCCGCACATCTGGCCGCCAAAGCCGGCGCAGATGGAATCACAGCCCATTTGCGGGAAGACCGCCGTCATATTTCAGATGATGATATCAGCCGGCTGCGAGCAGAGATCAATGTACCACTCAATTTGGAAATGGCGGCAACTGAGGAAATGCTGGATATTGCCCTTCATCATGCGCCGCACGCTGCCTGCATCGTGCCGGAAAAACGCGAGGAGCGCACCACGGAAGGCGGACTTGATGTTATCAGCGGATCGAACCACCTCGAACCGTACGTGGCCGCGCTGGCAACTATGAATATTCGGGTTGCTTTGTTTGTCGAACCCGATCAGGCTCAGCTAGACGCCGCCAAATCGCTGGGCGTCGCGGTCATTGAGCTGCACACAGGCGCTTTTTGTAATACACAAGGACAAGCACGAGCACAGGAATTGTCCCGGATACAGCGCGCAGCTGCCCATGGCGCCTCAATTGGCCTCGAGTGTCACGCAGGACATGGCCTTGGCTTCGAGACTGTGGGTCCGATTGCGGGTATCCCAGAGATTATGGAGCTTAATATTGGCCACTTCCTCATCGGCGAAGCCATCTTCAGTGGTCTTGACAGCACCGTAAAGCGGATGCGAACCATGATGGATACTGCCCGGGCGAGTGGTTTAGGAGAGATAGCAGTTTGATACTTGGTATTGGCAACGACCTCATTGATATACGTCGGATAGAGCGGGCGCTGGACAGGTTTGGAGACCGCTTCGTCAATCGTGTCTTCACGGAAACGGAACAAAAAAAGTCCAATAAGAGATTATTGCGCGCGGCCAGTTACGCCAAACGCTTCGCCTCTAAGGAGGCCTGCTCAAAAGCACTCGGAACCGGATTTCGTAAGGGCGTATTCTGGCGCGATATGGGAGTGACCAACCTTCCGTCAGGAAAACCAACGATGGTGCTATCAGGAGGTGCTCTCAAACGGCTTGATGAACTCACACCAGATGGAATGACCGCGCAAATTGATCTTACCATCACTGATGATTTTCCCTTGGCCCAAGCCATCGTCATCATCTCTGCCCTGCCTGGGAAACGTGCTGAAAATCGGCCGCGAGAACCGATATTCACACCGACAGGCTCAATGGTGACGGCAAAGGAGTAGGGCTGATCTCTGAGAGCCTTGCTATTGGTTGGCGCTCCTCCAGTGTGTCGGGCTGGGGCGTATATGGACTAAACCTAACGTTGGAACTTAGAAAGCAGGACCGGAATCCGGTCTGGGTCTTGCCACCACATCTGCTGGATGTAGACAACCTAACAACAGCTGTCCTGGAACCGGTCCTGAAACGCCAGCATAATTTGTCGGAATTACTTGAAAAAACGGGTTTTCTTGAATTTGACTTTCCGGCTCTACATGCCCTCAGAAACGATTTTTTGCCCTCCCTTGAGGATCAGGTTATCCGAGGATCACGAAACATTGGGGTTATCTTTTTCGAGAACACCGACTTTTCCAACGCAGGATTGGCACGGGCCCAGAAATACGATCTTATTATTACGGGATCCACGTGGAACAAAGAGCGGCTCGAGGCCTATGGCCTAACGCATGTGGTCACTGTGTTTCAAGGCATAGACGACACCCTTTTCCGTGCCGAGAACGAATCGGCCGGCTATCCGGGACGGTTTGTCATTTTTTCGGGTGGAAAGCTCGAGTACCGTAAAGCTCAGGATGTTGTTATAGCCGCTTTCCGAGAATTTCAGAGGACGCATGAAGACGCGTTATTACTCTGTGCCTGGGCTAACCAATGGCCTCGCATTATGCCAACAATAGCTCGTTCACCCCATGTTGTTGGCGCGCCAAATATTCAGAGGGACGGGTCCCTGGATATCTCTAGCTGGCTACTTGCCAATGGACTGCCCCATGGATCCTTTGTTGATTTGGGCATGCCTCCGAACAAAGACGTTTCGGCCTTCCTCGCAGCGTCGAACGCCGCGATCTTTCCCAACCGGTGTGAGCCCGGCACCAATTTGGTTGCCATGGAGGCGATGGCGTCTGGATTGCCAGTCATCCTGTCCGCCAATACCGGGCACTTGGACCTTATCGAAGACGGTAACTCCTATGTTCTCCATAGGCAAACTCCAGTGGCCCCGTATGGCCCCTACACCGGTGTGGAAGGCTGGGGCGAGCCTGACGTGGAGGAAGTACTCTCACATCTTACACAAATCTATGAAGACCGAAAAACCGCCGTGGCTCGTGGTATGGCCGCTGCAAATACCATGAAGCGGTTTGCTTGGGGCGGCCAGATCTCCCAATTACTAGTTCATGTCGACAGACTAACCGGATGACGCCAGTCTCGGAGATGAATCCAGTCTCGGAGATGAATAGTGCAAAGTACCTTGACAGAGAGCCGCCCCGCTGGCTTGATCCCGCCCCGATCACCGGGGAGGGCCTAACCCGTTTTTAGGCTTGAGTTGCAGAGAGTTATGGGCGTTGCTATGGCGAGTAAAAATTCTGGCGGGTTTTTCGAATTCATAAGGACAATAATTTACGCTGTCGCCATTGCTCTCGTCGTCAGGACGGTGGCCCTTGAACCCTTCAACATTCCCTCGAAATCTATGTTGCCAACCCTCGAAGTTGGCGACTATCTTTTTGTTTCGAAATATTCTTACGGATATTCAAGGCACTCCTTGCCATTTAGCTTACCATTGATACCGGGCCGCATTTTATTCACCGAACCTGAGCGGGGTGATGTTGCTGTCTTCAAAACTCCCTCCGACAATCGAACCGACTTTATAAAACGCATTATCGGATTGCCAGGTGATAAAATCCAAATGAAACAGGGCCGTCTAAGTATCAATGGCAACCTCGTACCGCGTAAGCGGATAGAAAATTACACTGAAATACTGGATCATGGCCGCTCCCGATCCGTCACCCGCTACGAAGAAACACTACCAAATGGCCGTAAGCTGCCTGTTCTAGAGGTGCAATTGGATCAAGGTGATCTCGATAACACTGGAATCTATACCGTGCCAAAGAATCATTACTTCGTTATGGGGGACAACCGAGATAACTCGCAAGATAGCCGCGTGACTAGCCAAGTCGGTTTCGTGCCCCGAGAAAATCTCGTGGGCCGGGCAGAAATTCTATTTTTTTCAACAAACGGCAGCTCAGTTTGGTGGAATCCCGTTTCCTGGTGGACCGCTCTTAGAGGGAACAGGGTCTTCTCATTGATAAAATAATCTGATGGATGATACCGCGCCGCAAAAGACAGATCTTAGCCTTTTAATGGCAGAAATCGGGCACATGTTTAAACATTCTGATCTTTTGCGCCATGCGCTGACGCATTCGAGCATCATCGCAGATGATAGTCGGCATACAGAGTCCAATGAACGCCAGGAATTTCTGGGTGATCGCGTGCTTGGTCTGATTATCGCCGATATGCTTATCGTCCGTTTCCCAAATGAGAACGAAGGTGATATCTCTCGGCGACATGCCGCCCTGGTTCGCATGGAGGCATTGGACCGAATCGCAAGGGATCTGGAACTGGGGAGACATGTCCAAATGTCCCCGGGAGAGGAACACAATGGAGGTCGCGAGAATTCCTCTCTGCTGTCAAATGTATGCGAGGCGGTTATTGCCGCACTCTATCAAGATGGTGGTCTTGAGGTGGCCAGGGCCTTTGTCGAAAAACATTGGGCGCCGTTGATTGAGGAAAACCTACTTCCGCCCAAGGATGCTAAGACCGCACTTCAAGAATGGGCGCAAGCAGAGGGACATCCCTTACCCCTCTACACGGAAACGCGCCGGGATGGACCGGACCATAACCCCTTTTTCACTGTAGAAGTCGCCGTTAATGGGCTTGAACCGGCCAGCGGTAAAGGCGGTTCCAAACGGCTCGCGGAGCAGGCTGCCGCAGCTAAACTTCTCAAATTTGTCGGGTTGGAAAATGACTGAAACCACCTCCCGATGTGGCTTTATCGCCATTTTGGGCGCCCCTAATGTGGGTAAATCTACCCTGCTCAACCAGTTGGTCGGCCTTAAAGTTTCCATCGTCACTCCGAAAGTTCAAACTACGCGGACCCGAATTCTCGGCATTTGCTTGCAAGGCAATACTCAACTCATCTTTATCGATACTCCAGGGATTTTTGTACCACGCCGGCGCTTGGATAGGTCCATGGTAGCGGCCGCGTGGGGTGGAGCAGGGGATGCCGACCACATTATCCTCGTGGCAGACGTCTCCAGGGGTATGGATTTAAATACCCGAGCTATCATCGAGCGTCTGAGAAAAAAGGGCGGGCGGGGAGATTTGATCCTTAACAAGATTGATTTGGTTGACAAACCCAAGTTATTGGCCTCGGCAGCCGAGTTTAGCGAAACCGGCCTTTTCGGGGAGATCTTCATGGTATCTGCGGAAAGCGGCGATGGGGTCGCAGATATCCTGGGTCATCTCGCAACTAAAATGCAAAGTGGGCCGTGGCTATTTCCAGGGGATCAGGTTTCCGACATGCCGGAGAGGATTTTGGCAGCAGAGGTCACGCGCGAAAAACTCTTTCTGCAACTCCATAAGGAAATACCCTATGCTGCAACCGTCGAGACAGACTCTTGGCAAGAACAGGCAGATGGCAGCACCAGAATTGAGCAGATTATTTATGTTCAACGGGACAGCCAAAAGGCCATAGTACTCGGAAAAAAAGGCAGCCGCATTAAATCCATCGGTGCGGATGCTCGGATGGATTTAGAAGAAATGCTGGGACACCGAATACATCTATTTCTTTTCGTTAAAGTCCGGGAAAAATGGGACGATGATCCCGACCGCTACCGTGACCTGGGCCTCGACTTCAACGTTTGAAGCCGCCGACTATTCTTGATTTTGGGCGCCGGGGGGGGTAAGCGTGAGAATTCATTTCCTGAGGCTTAGAAAATATCGGAAAGGTCTGGTTTTCGTGGCATTGGCACCAGGAAACCTCTCTTTAGTATGTTCTTCTAATCACCCTGTTTCCATCAATTGATGGGCTGCCCGGACCGGGAAGCTCTCCTGATGTTGTTTCAATTAGGTTGGATGCAGGCTTAATTCCGTCATACATGGCCCGCGCCATAATATATTAGGCCGGCCGCGTAATCCAAATCATTGCGCCGGCGAGAATAGGGAGCGCGGGTGCGGTATTGCGGGCTTTGTGAAAAAGATGCTTGCGGCGGCCTCTCGCGTATTCACAGTTGGCACGCTAGATGACGCCTCCTCCAAATTAATTTCCGTAAAACTTCGACCCCGGTGGCATCATTGAAATAGGCTGCGGCAACCTGGGATAAAAACCGATCCTCCAGCGCGTCCAATGCACAAGATTAATATCAGGGGTAATATCGTTTTGCATTTGGTTTTTTAATGGGAATCGGTTTACAGGAAGAAACCCGCGATGGTGTGGTTGGTCGGGATATGAGGAGCAGTTACCCTAAAACGGCCATAAATGAACGGCATTAGGATTTTTTCGCGCATGCATTGGTCGGATAAAGGGATCGTTCTATCAGCACGAAAACACGGAGAAACGTCGGTTATCGCGTGCCTGATGACCGCTGAACATGGCCGCCATGCCGGCCTTGTTCGAGGCGGGGCAGGGCGTCGCGCCCGTGGCCTTTACGAGGCAGGAAATTTCGTCACGGCTGACTGGCGGGCAAGGTTAGAGAACCATCTGGGCACTTATACTTGCGAACTACTGCAATCCAACGCCGCTCTGGTAATGGAGTCTCCCCTGAGATTGACGGGCCTTAGTT
>CAXFCV010000178.1:0-8700 GCA_964000975.1 uncultured Rhodospirillaceae bacterium
GATATCATCGTGGAACCATACACAATTCAGGAGCCCCATCCCCCGTTATGGACAGCCGCAGGAACTGACGAGTCCATAGCGCGAGTTGCAGGGTCGGACATGAATGTTCTTTTTGACCAATTCGCGTCGTTCGAGCGAACTGAGGAAAGACTGAAGGTTTGGCAGAAGGCGTGCGCCGCGTCAGGTAGGGGATTTGATCCCATGGAAGTTGGTTTGGCCAGGGGTTTGACGATTACCCTCTCTGAGGAGGAGTATCAGGACGCGTTAAAAAAACGCGATGTGCGTGTAACAAAAATGATAGAAAAATTTGGCGCTTTACCGGGGTTGGCTAAAGACGAGCCAGAAAGCTACTCAGATCCAATTCTCGATATGGAGGAGGCGGCGCTCATTGGAAACCCTGACAAAATCATCGAACGTCTCAAGATATTGGAGAGCATGGGCTTCACCCATATACTGATACTAATACCCGATAACATTGAGACGCTTCAAATATTTGCTAGCGAAGTGATGCCAGAGTTCAGGGAAGAAAAAACTGAGATCATTAGCGCAGCATAATCTGGCGCTTACTCGATATCGAACAGACCGGCCGCAAATCGTATCTTTAGATCAATTCCACCCTCGTTGATCTTCCATGGCCAGATCTTGTACCTCCGCAATCCGCTTTTGTGGAATGGGTCACCGTCGGCGATTTTCCTGGCCTCATCGAGGGAAGCAGCTTTGTAGATGATCAGCCCAATACCCGCCATAGCCCCATCTTCTTTTAAAAGCGGGCCAGCGCAGAAAAGCCGTCCCTCTGCTTCCAATCGCCCCTGATAAGCCAGATGTTCATCTCGAACGGCAGCTCTATCCCCTTCTTTATCGGTAAACTCAGACATCACGGCATAATGCACCAAGCCTAGCGCTGCGTGACCGTCGTTAAGTGAATTGCCTTTTGAACCAACCATGAATGCGCCCCCAAAACTGCTGCCAAACCCCATGATGCATCGATCAAGTCATAGTTTTCTCATTGGTTCAAGTAAGGCCTGCTCCCCTTGCAGAGTCTGCCCTAATCTGGTCATTTGGCGTTTCAAAAAACGAGAACACCAACAAAGGTTATCCCAGTGGTAAAACTGCATTCCGTTCGCGTCTATCCGTCCTCCGAACCCTTGGCCAGAGAAGATCAACTCGCTTGGAAAATTGCCGCCGTTGCAACGGACCCTGTGCCAATAGAGCCCAAAGTTGAAGACATGATCATCAACCGGATCATCGACAATGCATCCGTGGCCATTGCATCAGTGAACCGTCACTCGGTGGCCAGTGCTCGCGCACAGGCCTTGGCGCATCCTCGGGACGGGGGCGCTAACGTATTCGGGCTCTCTAATGACCGGCGGTTCCACGCAGAATGGGCCGCGTGGGCAAATGGCACAGCCGTCCGCGACCTCGATTACCACGATACATTTCTCGCGGCTGATTACTCCCACCCCGGAGACAATATTCCGCCGCTGCTGGCTGTGGCCCAACAGACGGGTAAAAACGGGGCGGACCTTATGCGCGGCCTGGCGACCGGCTACGAAATACAAATCAACTTGGTGAAAGCCATCTGTCTACATGCGCACAAAATCGATCATATCGCACATCTAGGGCCCTCCGCAGCCGCCGGCATCGGCACGTTGCTCGGGCTGAATACAGAGACCGTGTATCAATCGGTTCAACAAGCTCTGCATACCACGGTCTCGACACGGCAGTCCCGCAAGGGTGAGATTTCTAGTTGGAAAGCCTTCGCCCCCTCCCATGCCGGAAAACTCGCCATTGAAGCTGTCGATCGGTGCATGCGCGGCGAGGGGGCGCCCTCTCCCATTTATGAGGGTGAAGATAGTATTATAGCCTGGATCCTTGACGGGCCGAAAGCCACTTACGCCGTGCCTCTTCCCGAGGCGGGAGAACCCAAGCGTGCGATCCTGGAATCCTACACGAAAGAACACTCTGCCGAGTATCAAAGCCAGGCGCTCATCGACCTCGCCTTTCGGGTCCGAAAAAAAATTACAGATTGGGAGGCGGTAAAGTCGATCTGTCTTCACACCAGTCATCACACGCATTATGTCATCGGCACGGGTGCGAACGATCCGCAAAAGATGGACCCGCACGCCAGTCGGGAAACCTTGGATCACTCAATTATGTACATCCTAGCCGTTGCCCTACAGGACGGGGAGTGGCATCATGTTCGGTCTTATGCGCCCGAGCGGGCGAGCCGCGAGGACACGATCCGCCTCTGGCACAAAATTTCCACTATTGAGGACCCTGTCTGGACAGAACGTTATCACGATCCCGACCCAGATAAGCGCGCCTTTGGCGGTCGTCTTGAGGTGAAGCTATCCACTGGAGAGACCATCACAGACGAACTAGCGGTCGCCAATGCCCATCCAGCGGGGGAGAGGCCATTTAACCGATCAGATTATATTGGCAAATTCAAAACCCTCACCGAAGGGATCGTCGATCCTGCGGAAAGCGAGCGGTTCCTCGACCTCGTTCAAGATTTAGCCAATCTGGATGCCGGCGGGATACAAGCGCTCAATGTTCAGCTCGATCCGGCTCAGGTGTCGCCATCAGACGCAACAACAGACGGGATTTTCTAATGTTATTTACGCAAAAATCCGCTGCCGAGAAACGCCAAGACTTCCGGGATGCTCTGGCGACAGGCCGTCTCTTGCAAATGCCCGGGGCTCATTCTCCGATTGTTGCGCGCATTGTCGAAGAGATCGGGTTTGACGGTATTTACATCTCCGGTGGCGCCCTATCAGCCGAATTAGCCCTCCCCGATATCGGCCTTACTTCATTGTCAGAGGTTACCCAGAGGGGCCGCCAAATAGCCCGCGTGGTGGACGTTCCCGCCATGATCGATGTGGACACGGGATTTGGCGAGGCCCTTAATGCCGCCCGAACTATCCAAGAGGTTGAAGAACTTGGCATGGCGGGCTGTCATATAGAAGACCAGATCAACATCAAGCGCTGTGGCCATCTGGACAATAAGACACTGGTGGAAACCGCCACCATGGCCCAAAAAATTGCTGCTGCCGTAAGTGCCCGGAAAGATCCGAACTTTCTAATCATGGCGCGAACCGATGCTAAAGGCGTCGAGGGGTTAGAAGCTGCCATTAACCGCGCAAAAGCCTATGTTGACGCTGGCGCAGACGCCATCTTCCCCGAAGCGCTGATTGAACCGAATGAGTATGATGCCTTTCGTAAGGCGGTCGACGTCCCCCTGCTCGCCAACATGACAGAATTCGGGAAGACCAGACTATATGAAAAGGCGGAGCTGGAGGCATTTGGCTTTAATATAGCAATCTACCCCGTTTCATCCTTGCGGCTAACGAACAAAGCTGTTGAAGACAATTACCGTCAGCTTAGGGATGACGGTACGAACGCTAAAATCGTCGACAATATGCAGACCCGGCAGCGGCTTTACGAGGTCTTGCGCTACGAGGATTACAATCAGTTCGACCAGAATTTATTTAATTTCAAACTGTAGCATTCAGAACCCAGAACGCAGAGGACATAGCATGGCAAAACGGGCATCTAAGAAAAAGACGGTAAAAAAAATCAAAGCCGGGATGGCTCAACCTAAAATCTTTAAGGGCCTGGCAGGTGTCGTCGCCGATACCACATCAATCTCAAAAGTCATGCCGGAGACCAACTCCCTTACTTACCGGGGCTATGCGGTCCAGGATTTGGCAGCACAATGCAGTTTTGAAGAAGTAGCCTACCTGATCCTCCAAGGAGAACTGCCAACTCGCAGTCAGCTCAACGCCTTTAAAAAGAAGGAACGGGCACTTCGGAAAATTAGTAAGTCACATGCAGACGTAATCGCAAAATTTCCGCGCCGGGCACACCCCATGGACACCATTCAGGCGGCTGTTGCCTATCTCGGCACGACAGAGGTCGCCTGGGGAGCAGAGCCCCTTGAAGCCGATATGGAACGGGCCATGAGCCTGCTCGCAAAGATCCCAACCATGATCGCGACCGATTTCCGCCTCCGCCAGGGTAAACGTCGCATAGCGCCAAGGACAGATCTTTCCATGGCGGAAAACTTCTTCAACATGTGTTTTGGCCGGATACCACCGAAGAAAGTCATCAAGGCATTCGACGTCTCACTAATTTTGTATGCAGAACACAGTTTTAACGCCTCCACCTTCACTGGCCGAGTGATTACCTCCACGCGTTCAGATATATACTCCGCCACTACTGGTGCAATTGGAGCGCTCAAGGGTCCGCTTCATGGCGGTGCTAACGAAGCTGTGATGGAGATGATGAAGAAGGTGGGCCGGCCGTCCAATGCGGAGCAATGGCTGAGGGATGCCATGGCAAACAAAGTTCTGGTCATGGGATTTGGACACCGGGTTTATAAACAGGGTGACTCCCGTGTTCCCACAATGAAGGCCTGTCTAGAGGACCTGACTGAATGGTCTGGCGACACCAAATGGCTGGAAATCTATAACACCATGGCCGACATCATGGTTTCTGAAAAAGGAATCCATCCAAACTTGGATTTCCCCTCAGGGCCAGCCTACTACCTCATGGGTTTTCCTATCAATCTGTATACACCTATTTTTGTCATGGCCCGGACAACCGGTTGGTCGGCGCACTACTTCGAACAAAACGCGAATAACAGCCTGATCCGGCCTTTAAGTGCCTATGACGGCCGGGCACAACGGAAAGTCAAACCGTTGACCAAACGCTAGGATAGCGAACGATTCGGGCCTTGTAGAGGAAAATAGGGCCTAAAAGTCCGTCCCCAACACGTTTAGGATAAGCGTGAAGAAGGGCCCAACAGCGCGATAAGGGCATTTTCCAGCGCCTCCCAATTAGTGGGCGTTCCCTCGGGCACGATAATCTCAAGACGGCTGTCATTTCGATAGGAAATGGGTGTCACTGTAATCTCGTTACAAGCACGGTCAATGAGCACCCAATCCTTTCCCGTTCGGAAAACGCCTTTCAATCGTTCTATCACCGTGTCCCTAGACAACCCAGGCAAGCCGGTCAGACCGAGAAGATCGGACACGCCTTCACGATCGAAGACATCCTCATTCGAAAAAATCCAGCCGCAACCTCTATAGCCGTTGCCCGCATTTTCTGCCCGGTAGGGCCGGCCCTTCTCCAACTGGAGTTCCAAACTCGAAGTGGCGTGATCGTGGGTGTCATGATCATAATCATGGGCGTCAGGAAAAAGCGGCACACGCATCTTTTGCGGATTAATATCGAGGAGATTCAAATCCAAGGCACCCTTGCTCACCTCTAGAACCCGAACTTTCGCCGGATAGAGTGTGTGCGCCCAGGCGCGAAATGCATAGAGCTCGTCAGGATTTGCCAAATCAGACTTGCCCGCGACCAGAATATCCGCCAAGTGGACCTGATCCCTGAAGACATCGACTGCCTGAACCCGTGGATCGGTAACATGCCTGGGATCGACCAGACAAATTACAGCTTTTAACTCGATGGCCTGAGCAATGCCGGGCGCCCGTAATTCATCCAATATCCCCGCCGGATGGCCAATTCCTGTGGGTTCAATCAGCAAACGGTCTGGTCGCACCCGACGGAGAATATCCGTGACCGCCACTCGCATGGGAACGTTCATGGCACAGCACATACAGCCACCGGGAATGTCCCGGATGATGACGTCAGAATGCTCATCTGGATCAACTGTCATTTGGTCGATAGCGACCTCACCAAATTCATTCACCAAAACGGCCCATTTCTCCTGCTCTGGCTTACGGGCTAATAACGATTTGATTGCCGTTGTTTTGCCTACGCCAAAAAACCCTGTAAAAAGTGTCACTGGGATTTTACAAACACCGCTCATCATCCAGATGCACCTAATAGTTTAAGGGACAGTTCCCGCACCATGTAGTGGGCAACGGCGTCTTCAGAACATTTTTCCTGCCACCAGTCGAGCGATTGCCGGGAGATTTCCTCGAGTTGCCTGGGATCGCTTAGCAATTCCCTCGTAAGGCTGCCAACACCTTGCCAATCCGCCACTTCGATAACCGGCCACCCCTCATTGAACCACGACGACAACTGGCTCTCTGCAATGACAACACATCCCGCCCGCATAGCCTCATATGTTCGAAAGGTCTCATGACTTACACCCCTGGGCGAGAGGGCTATTTTGGTATCGGCCAATCGATCCGCATAATCTTGCGGGCTAAGGCCCAGTCGAAAACCTGGCGCTTTGCTTATCTCAACATTTAGGTCCTCATGATCTTCAAAAGCCAGTGTGGCATTGCTAAAGAATGAGTCGCGATACTCTGGCCGACCCGCGAAAAACACATCTAAGGCGCGCGCCGCCATAGGTTTTAGCGCCAATTTGGGCACATCCTTGTTGCAACCCAAAGGGATCACGCGCAAATTCACTGGCACTGGATCAAAGGGCTGGTAGTTTTTAAATGTCATGAACACATCCGCTACGTAGTCCGGTATTTCATGCCCCTCGTCGCTTGTTTGCAGGACGACCACCCTATCGGAGTGTTTTACGGATACTCGATCACTATCGGCAGTCACGATGAAAACAAACCTATCTGCCAAACCAAGTCCTTTCAGCATAGAGCCTGCAGCCTGCAAAACCCCCGTCAAATGGGCTTCTTCACACCAATTGTCCGGAAGGTCCCAGATAACCTGCAAAGGTAAAAAGTCATGAGGTTCCATGGGATTGATCTATCTAATTTAACTGATGAAATGGGCTTGAGGGAACTGTGTCCCCCGCCATAATATCACAAGAACACATAGGACCAAGGAGGCCATTTTGGGACGGTTAAACAACAGAGTAGCAATTGTAACCGGAGCAGCGCAGGGTATTGGCGCAGCATATGCAAAAGCCATAGCAGCGGAAGGAGCCTCTGTGGTCGTCGCGGATAGGGACGATGGACAGCAGGTCGTTGACCAGATCATCAAAGGGGGGGGGACCGCCCTCAACATCGTCACAGATGTATCGGATGAGACATCTTGCAAGGCCATGGCTGCTCAAACCATTGACGCCTTTGGTCGCATCGACATACTTGTTAATAATGCCGCACTCTTTGGACATTTAGACGCGAAACCATTTGAGGAGATCAGCGTCGATGAATGGGACGCTCTTATGGCTGTCAATGTGCGCGGTGTCTTTGTTGCCATAAAATCCGTTACTGGTCAGATGCGAAAACAACAATATGGAAAGATTATCAACATAGCGTCTGGCACATTGTTCAAGGGCACCCCAATGCTGCTCCATTATGTCACCTCCAAAGGCGCTGTTCTGGCAATGACCCGGTGCATTTCGCGGGAGGTCGGCGACGACAATATCTGCGTCAACACATTAGCACCTGGCCTAGTCATGAGCGAAAACGTGCTAGCGAGAGACACCTTCTCTGACGCTGGTGTGGATGCCAACACCGAAACCCGGGCCCTTAAGCGTCGCCAAATGCCCGAAGACCTGACGGGAGCAATGATATTCCTGGCCTCTGCAGATAGTGACTTTATGACAGGGCAGTGCGTCGTCGTGGATGGTGGATCAGTAAATAATTAACGGATACTCTGCCGAGCCAAGGAAACTATCATTTAGACCACGCCTTTCTCTTGCAGTTCATCGATCTGATCAGCGGAGTAACCAAGCTCTTCTAAAATTTCCATCACATGCTGCCCCAATTCGGGGCTACCGACGGCAAGGTGGGACGGTGTGCGCTCCAAAATCACTGGTTGAGCGAGAATACTGGTTTCTCCCCGCCCCGGTGAATTGACGGTTTGAGCAACCTCAAGGTGCTTAACTTGTTCATCGCCAAAGACTTCATCCATCTGGTAAATTGGACCGCACGGGATCCCGGCAGCATTAAGCGTATCCACCCAGTGACCTGTCGGCTGCGTGACCGTCACGTTCTCAATCCGCTGGTCTACATCCCGGCGATTGTTAAACCGCGCACCCGCTGTCGCGTAGTTCTCTTCCTGCTCCATGTCCTCTAAGCCCATGACGGCGCAAAATTTTGGCCACATGGAGGCCATGGGCGCGATGTTCACGTATCCGTCCTCGGTCTTGAAGGTGCCCATGGGAACGTTGGTGGGATGATTATTGCCCTCTTGGGGAGCGACTTCACCGTCGACAGTCCAACGCGCAGCTTGGAAATCCAGCAGGAAAATTTGTGCCTGTAATAGCGACGTATGGAGCCACTGCCCCTCACCGGATTTGTGACGCTCAAGCAGTGCGGCCATGATGCCGCCAGCCATAAGAAACCCCGCTGTCATATCAGAAATTGCTGCGCCAGAGCGCACCGGGCCCTCACCTGGTTTTCCGGTCACCGACATATGCCCGCCCAACCCCTGGGCAATTTGGTCTAGGCCGGGACGGTTCGCATAGGGGCCGGTCTGACCAAACCCCGAAATACTGGCATAGACGATCCCCTTATTGACGGCGCGCACATCTTCGTAAGCGATCTTAAGCCGACGTTTCACGTCCGGGCGATAGTTTTCGACAATCACGTCGGCCTGAGCTGCCAGCTTCATGAAGATCTCATGTCCCTCCGACGACTTGAGGTCCAAGGTTAGGCTGCGCTTGTTTCGATGGAGGTTCTGGAAGCCGGGTCCATGTCGGGTTCCCATATCCGCGTAGTTTGGATCACCGGAAACCTCGACCTTGATCACGTCCGCGCCGAAATCCGCCAACTGACGCGCCGCCGTTGGCCCCGCCCGTGCGCGCGTGAGATC
>CAXFCV010000179.1:0-3949 GCA_964000975.1 uncultured Rhodospirillaceae bacterium
CAAGCAGCATTGAGCAATGTGTCTTTCCTCTATACATGCTGAGATCGACGGTGCCAATTCTAGCACCAAAATGCTCTCGAACTGCGAATTGAGTGACCTGACAGGCACACATTATGGAGCTAAGGTAGCAGCATGAGTGTTGATCTATCGTCCACACCTGTAGAGCCGCTGATTTGGGTTTTGCGGGATGAGCGGCCCGGAACCGGCAATCAAGTACTAGGCGTAGCAGAGGCCCTGGGAAGACCTTATTTAATTAAAGATCTTCACTACGGTCCCATGGCACGGCTACCCAATATGCTGCTTGGCGCGTCTTTGCAGGCGTTGACAGCCGCCACTCGGGCGGACATTTCGCCGCCCTGGCCCGATGTCGTGATCTCGGCTGGACGCCGGTCCGCATCGGTGGCGCGCTATATCAAGAGGATTTCCGGTGGCCGCAGTTTTGTATGCCACCTCATGTATCCTGGCCCGATTCAGTCAGCATCGCTCGACCTCATAGTAGTTCCTGCTCATGACAAAGCGGACGGACCAAATGTAATAGCGGTGACGGGTGCCCCGCATCGGGTGACCAAAACGCTCCTGGCAGATGCTCGCGAAACCTGGCGGGATCTATGGGAGGACATACCTAGACCGCTCTTGGGGGTTTTGGTGGGAGGTGAAGGCCGCCGCATGCCATTTGATGACACGGACGCTGAGAGGCTCGCAGGCCAGATTTCTAATTGGTACGCTAATGCCGGTGGATCCGTTCTGATTACAACCAGCCGTCGCACTGGGACGGCGGCCAAGATGTTGCTTGAGTGCTTGCGGAGCAACGGACCTGAGCCCGCCGTTTACCACCCCTGGGAAACCAAGGACAAAAATCCTTACATGGGTATCTTGGCGTTTGCTGATACCTTAATTATAACGGGCGACTCGGTTTCGATGCTGTCAGAGGCCTGTGCGGCACCCGGGAGCGTCTACATCTATAGATCACCAAAATTCGCAAGTCCTAAGCACCTTCGTTTTCATGATAGCTTAATTGCACTGGGCGCTGCGCGGTTGTCGTCCAAGATCGTATCAGGAGAGGTCTCGGAAGCGATAAATCCAGCGGGTGAAATCGCCCGCATGATGCAAGAAAAGCTCGCTTGGAGGTAAAATTCTAGTTGTCATCAACAGCCCTCACTCCAGTGTCTATAGAGATGAAACGGAAACTGGGTCAGGGAATTAATAAAGCTCTTTTCTCGAATAGCAGAGTCGTGAATAAGGGACGTGTTCCAGGGTTTTGTAGAAAATTTTTTCTCAATAGTGTAGTCTAATTGTGGTTAACTCAGTACCCCTGTAAAAATAAAAGAAACTTCAATGAGTGGATCGTTAAATTCTGAAGATTTTACCGAAATGTCCTCGCGTCCGTCTTATGATCTCGCAGATCATTTTCTGGCCTGCGCGAAATTGGGCCGATATCTGACCATCGCCACAGGCGCTCGCTTTATTATTACGGATGATCTCCGGGGCGACACCGTGCACCACGAAGCTGCTGCTGTCGCAGCAATATTTTCCCGAGATAGTCTGGTCGCCGAGGCTGCGCTTTTGCCTCTTTGCCAGTCGATTCCGCTCATGGATCACGGAACCCGCGACAAGTATGAGAGGTTGTTCCATTTGATCGTGAAACAATCGCTCTCCCAAGGCGTGCGTGGTGGGGCTCAGTCGCTCATAGAGTCTCGGTTTCGTGCGGGTGAAATTAGAAACCTCGAAGCGCAGCTCGGGGGAAAATTAAGTCCGGCAAGGGTGCGGTATCGGGACTTTCTAACGGTTGTGAAGAAGTTAATGGACCGTAACATATCCGAACGTGCTTTCGTCGATGAGTTCAAAGAATTCACCTTAGACATAGCCGGTAAACTCGATTTTGGCATCTACAGTTTTTGCCTGGATAGTTTATTCCGGAGCCTTGAGGTGCCGATCTCAGTTAAAAAGCGGCTGTCACTAGAGCTTGTTAATTATCCGCCGCTGATCCGCCGAGAACTGATGAGTAATCTCTTGGCTTATCCTGGACAAACGCGGGATCTGGTGATTTTTGTGTCGACCTTGATTGAGCGTAACTTGGAACCAGAGAAAGTTGTGGAAATAGAGCTTCTAAAGAACCTAAAACTGCAACGGTTTTCCATGGCAGCAGTCAATGCGCTGGTAGAGAAGTCTCACGTTATAAATTAAGTGGGGTCTAGATTGTCGCTTTGTGTGTCAGGTCAATTACCACGTGTTGATTTGGCTTACTTTTAAGTGACTAGACAGAACTTAGCGTTGAAAACAGAGGATTTAGAGACATGCTTAACCTGACGGATTGTGGATTGCCTATCCGGGATGATTTATTGGCTGCCCATGCTCATGCGTGGGATAGTATGTCCAAAGCCGGGACGTGGTTGACTGCCAAACGGCGCGTTGCGGTTGCTGCTGAAGCGCGGCAGGCCCGGACTTGCGCTTTTTGCCAATTGCAAAAGGAGGCGCTGACGCCGAATTCCGTCACCGGCACGCATACTTCCGTCGGGCTCCTGGCCGACGGGGAGGTAGAGGCCGTTCATCGCATAGTTTCCGACCCCGGACGGCTCAGTGAAACATGGTACGGATCAATAATCGAGCGAGGGATTACGCCGGAGGAATATATTGAGATTGCGGGCCTAGTTGCCATTATAGTAATGGCGGATACCTTTGTCTTCGGGATCGGTGTTGAAGAAACTCCTCTACCGTCGCCCCAAGCGGGAGCCCCAAGCAACTACCACTCACCGGGCAGCAGGAAGGAAGCCGCCTGGGTGCCGATTACTGAGCCGGAAGATGTTGTTGAGTCTGATGGCACGCTCTATCCAAGCAATAAGGTAGGCTATATCCACCGGGCGCTATCCGCCGTGCCCGAAACAAAAAGGGATTACTGGCGGATGGCTGAAGCGCACTATCTGCCGGGAGGGTCAGTCTATGATTTTGCTGCTGACGCACGGGCTATTTCCCGGCCACAGATCGAGGTTATTGCCGCTCGGGTGTCGGCGCTTCATCAGTGTCTGTACTGAACTACCGCCCATGCGTACATGCTCCGTGAGAGCAGCAACCTTAGAGCTATAAACGTCAATCTGGCAGAAGTCGCCCATGCGGATGGCATGTCGAATGACAATGATATTTGCGCAGCAGAGCTTCTCTCTCGATTTGCTGAGTCTGTGGTGAAACGGGAACTTGATGAGTGTACCCACCTGCGTGCTCGGATCATCTCCGAACTTGGTGAGGAAGCGTTTGTAGACGTGGCTGCGACGGCAGCCGCGTTTCACGGATTTGTCCGCGTTGCGGACTCGACCGGCATCCCCCACAGCACCGCGGGTGGCGGCCAGGACAGCTCAAAACTTCAAAGAGAGATTGGGATTGATCAGTTTTATGCCGCGGAGCTAAGAGACCGGGGATAATGTCCTCGCGTTCACGATGGGTTGAACCCCGCTATCCGGTGGCGTGGACCTAAACGTTAATTCTTTTGGGTTGAGGCTGGGGCAGAATAATTTCAATCGTCTTAAAGCTCAAAGATCACCTGAATGTTTGAGTTGGTACAACCTAAAACCGAGAGAGGGCCTATAGGGAATGCTGAAATGTAATTTGCTCTCGGGTAAAAAAACTTGATCCCGGGCTGGCTATAATTACTCTCATATGATACTAAATTTGTTCTCTTAATTATTTTTTACAATTAAATATTGTATTACTGATTAGCCTGTAATCACCCGCCGATGGGACGGAGAGGAAAAATGGAAAAATTTGTGATTGCGCCTCACTTCAGGCTTCATGAATGGGTCGCAGAAGAAAAAGGATATTTCGCGGACGAGGAGCTCGATTACGTTTTTAACGAGAACTTGTTATCCAAAGGCGGAAAGAAACATGATCTTGGAGACAAAGTAGGCGCATATCAGACCTTTGAGGCAGGGCGCAACTGCGATGTTAGTGCCGCCTGCCA
>CAXFCV010000180.1:0-1827 GCA_964000975.1 uncultured Rhodospirillaceae bacterium
CTCGCGAACTCTTCTTTAAAGGTCTGTAATTCAGTCCCCAAATCATGTCGCGCCTCTGCGCCCCGTGCACTGTCCTCATCCACCCAGTCAGCAAATCTTAAAGACCCGATTTTGTTGGCATAGTCTCCGGAGGCAGATGTGTTTCGGAGGCCGATGGGTCGTCGTTCTATCTCGTAGGTGTCCAGCAATTCCGGCGGCGCCCATCCTTCGAGAACAGCGCCTAACTTCCAGCCGAGATTGGCCGTATCGTCTATGCCTGTATTGAACCCGAACCCCCCCGACGGAGTAAAGAGATGAGTAGAGTCACCTGCCAAAATCACCCTATTTTTTTGATAGTGATCGGTAACGAGGGCAAGGCCCGCCATCCACTCCTGGACCGACAAGATATCGAACGGCGTATCCGCACCGATCGCGTTTCGGACGATATCATCCACATCGATATCTTCCAGAGGAACGCCGGGTGGAATTTCGGCTAGCAGAACATACTCGCCCGCCCCGTCTAAGGTTATGAAATCCACACGGCCCCGGGGATTAATGGTCCAGTAATGCCAAGCGATAGGCATGTTGATTACGTCAAAAATTTCCGGCGCCCGGATGTAGATGGAGAGCATGGTGCCATCATAAAAGCGATCACCCGTGCTCGACCGACCACCATAAGTAAAGCCAAGTTGTCGGCGAACCATCCCCTGGCCCCCGTCACAGCCAACAAGATAGTCCGCGATGACCCTTTCCGTCTGGCCACTCTGGATATCCTCGATTACGGCACGAACATGGTCTCCCAAATCTTCAAAGGACAAAAGGCGCCAGGCATAGCGCATGTCCGTATGCTCAAAATCATCAGCGTGCTCCCGCATGATTGCTTCAAAATAAAATTGATTGCAGCGGTGAATGGGCTCCGGGGTAAGTTCGGTCGCTCCCCAGGGACCCGGATTTCCAGTTTTTTCTCGTGAACTGGGCATATTAATCCGGCCTAATTCCCACTCCGCCAGTCGCGTCACGTAGCAGCTGTCAGTAGGATGGTCGTCCGGTAACCCGGCCGCCCTTATCTTAGCAGCACATCCCATACGGCGCATATGCTCAAGGGAGCGGCTATTGATAGTACTGCCTTTAGGATGCGTCGAAGTGCTTGGTCTTTCATTGACCAGTAAAGACGGAATCCCCCGCCAGCCGAGTTCCATGGCCAGGCTCACGCCGACGGGACCACCGCCGACGATCATAACAGATTGGCGCGTTTCAGTCATAGCCAAATTGTATAGGGGTGATCCTAGCGTTTAAAGCATCACCGCGTTGGTTCCGGGACTAGGTAACAGCACTCTTAGGACTCGAACGGAAGGCTCTCCAGGAACAAGCCTCCATAATGTCTGCGATGATATCAACACAATCCCAGACATCCACATACCGCATATAAAGTGGCGTAATCCCAAACCTCAGGATACGAGGCTCGCGGTAATCAGGTATAACATTTCGAGCGATAAGCGCCTGACAGATAGCGTAGCCTTCATCGTGGTAAAAGGAGATCTGACTGCCTCGCTTTTTTGCATCGCGCGGGCTGGCCAGGTCAAACCCATGATGTGAAAGCCGTTCCTCCGCCAGCTCAATAAATAGACTAGATAATTTCAGGGATTTATCCCGCACGCTCTCCATCGACACATCTGTGTAACTCATGATTCCGTTAAAAGCGCCTCGGAGCGATAACACTTGGGGGGTGCCGACCTGCATCTTGTTGATACTGTCCGCTTCCCGATACCCCTCTTCGAAACCAAACTGATTGGCATGGCTAAACCAGCCGGTGATAACCGGTGAAAACCCCTCGAGTGCCGTCCGGGA
>CAXFCV010000181.1:0-5319 GCA_964000975.1 uncultured Rhodospirillaceae bacterium
CGAGACATCATGGCTTCCCTGGACATAGCCAATCCGCCTCACGTGGTGGTGGCCGATTCCATCCAGACACTCTATGTCGATAACTTAGACTCGGCACCTGGAACCGTGGCGCAGGTCCGAACATCCGCGCAAGAACTTATCCGTCTGGCCAAACGCCGGGGTTTCGCTTTATTTCTGGTCGGCCATGTCACCAAGGAAGGAAATATTGCCGGGCCGAGAGTTCTTGAGCATATGGTCGATACGGTTCTGTATTTCGAGGGCGAGCGAGGACATCAGTTCCGAATTCTGCGCACAGTCAAAAATCGCTTCGGCCCGGCAGATGAAATCGGCGTGTTCGAGATGATGGACTCCGGCTTGTCGGAAGTTGCCAATCCGTCCGCGCTTTTCCTTGCCGACCGTGAAGGCGAGGTCAGCGGCGCAAGTGTGTTTGCTGGTATCGAAGGTAGCCGTCCCATGCTCGTGGAAATTCAGGCTCTAACGGCACCGAGCGCCTTTGGCACCCCACGTCGGGCCGTCGTCGGCTGGGACTCCGGCCGCCTGAACATGATCCTCGCCGTTCTCGAGGCCCGCTGCGGCCTCTCGTTCGGATCAAATGATGTTTACCTGAACGTCGCCGGGGGCATGAAAATATCAGAACCGGCGGCAGATCTTGCCGTGGCGGCAGCGCTTGTATCCTCCTTGACAGATGTTTCCGTGCCACCGGAGGCCATTGTCTTCGGTGAAATTGGCTTGTCCGGCGAAATCCGTCCCGTCAGTCAATCCGGTGCTAGGCTAAAGGAGGCTGAAAAATTGGGCTTCAGTCGCGCCATCATGCCCAAACGGAAAGGACAGAAAAACGGTCGCAAACCGGATACTGGCAGCGGCCTGATCCAAACAGAAACCGGCCATCTTCAGGACCTCCTCACCTTGTTGAGCCACCATAACGCAGGCTCACCCTTCACGGCGGTCGGCGGTCGGGCGTAACCTATTATGCTAGACTCCGTGCCCTTAAACGCAGTTGATATTGGCGTTCTGATTGAGCTGCTATTGGGGGGCCTGATCGGATTAGCGCTTGGGTTTGTGCGGGGTGGATTATTTATTGCCTCTTGGATAGGTGCCGGCGTGGCAACTATCTTTGGCCTGCCATTCGCCCAACCCCTTGCCTCTCAGTATATTGATGATCGGTTTTTTGCCGACCTGGCAGGGGGGGTGGCCATTTTCCTCCTCGCCTTGGTTACCTTGTTTCTGGTCAGTTCGGTTTTTGGCGGCTGGGTTCGCAACAGCCGCTTGAATGCGCTGGACCGATCCCTTGGCATGCTCGCCGGCCTTGCCACCTCACTCATTCTGCTTGCAGGCGCCTATGTGGTGGCCGAGAACATTTGGCCAGGCGACAAACAGCCGTCTGTTATCCAAGAGGCAAAGGTCACGCCGATGATTCGCGCCGGCGCCAAGCTTTTAAACGATCTTCTCCCCAAGGATCATAAGATACTCGACGCCGATGCAGTCGGGACCGTCACAGACAAAACCAAAGAGGCTGTTAAAAAGCGTGTCTTTGAACGCCTTGTTCGGCCGGATACACCAAAATCAGGGGATGAAGAACGGCACGGGTATGATACAAAAGAACGGAATTCGCTCGAACGCGCAATCGATCGTCTCAACCAGAGTACCCCGTAATAGGTCAAATGCTTATGACGTCATGATCACAACCCACCCCTTCTACACCTCATACGATGATCACTTCCACGAGGAATGTGGCGTTTTTGGTGTTTTCGGACACAAAGATGCCGCTGCTCACGCAGCGCTTGGGCTGCATGCCCTGCAGCATCGTGGCCAGGAAGCGGCCGGGATAGTGAGTTGTGATGGCGTTCATTTCAACACGCACCGCTCGTTGGGCCTGGTGGGAGATAATTTCAGCTCTGAAGATGTCATTGGTCGCCTAAAAGGGAGCATGGCCATCGGACATAATCGATATTCGACGGCAGGGGAGACGGTTTTACGGAACGTACAGCCGCTATTTGCTGAATTTGGTTTTGGCGGCCTTGCCATCGGCCATAACGGGAACTTGACCAATGCATTTGGGTTGCGCAAGCAACTCGTCGAGCGTGGTTGCATTTTCCAATCGACCATGGACACGGAAATCATCATTCACCTTATTGCCATTAGTCTATATTCCACGGTCGTAGACCGGATTATTGATGCGCTCAAACAGGTCAAAGGAGCCTATTCCCTGGTCGCCATGACGGACGACTCGCTCATTGGGGTCCGCGATCCAATGGGCGTGCGGCCCCTCGTCCTAGGACGGTTCGATAACGCTTATATCTTGTGCTCGGAGACCTGTGCACTCGACATCATCGGCGCGGACTATGTCCGCGATATTGATCCAGGAGAAATCGTGGTCATTTCCGAAGAGGGGCTGCGAAGCATTAAACCCTTTACCAGGGAGAAAAAGCGGTTCTGTATTTTCGAGTATATATATTTCGCCCGGCCAGACAGTCTGGTGGACGGTCGGAATGTCTATGATGTTAGGAAACATATCGGGAAGGAATTGGCAAAAGAGAGCAAAGTCGAAGCGGATATTGTGGTGCCGGTGCCAGACTCGGGCGTTCCCTCTGCCATTGGCTTTGCAGAGGAAGCCGGCCTGCCCTTTGAGCTAGGCATTATCCGCAATCATTATGTGGGACGTACGTTTATTGAGCCCACGGATCAAATTCGCAACCTGGGCGTCCGGCTGAAGCATAATGCCAACAGAGGATATATCGAGGGGAAGCGGGTAATCTTAGTAGATGACTCCATCGTACGCGGCACCACATCCGAAAAAATCGTCGCCATGGTCCGGGCCGCCGGAGCTTCTGAGGTCCATATGCGCATTTCCAGCCCGCCAACACGGAATTCGTGTTTCTACGGGATTGATACACCGGAACAGGAACAGCTTCTGGCCTCCCGAATGGATGTTGCGGGCATGGCAGACCACATCTCTGTGGACAGCTTGGCCTTTATTACCATGGACGGCTTGTATCGCGCCGTCGGGGAAGCCGCGCGGAATGATGAGTCACCGCAATATTGTGATGCCTGTTTCTCTGGTGACTACCCCATCGAGCTCACGGACCAAAATGGAGGGTCTCGGCCCGCTCAATTGTCCCTCCTGACGGAGTAATTATGACAGATAATGTGAAACCACTTCAGGATCGTATTGCCCTTGTCACCGGCGCGTCTCGCGGAATTGGCGCAGCAACTGCAGTGAAACTTGCAGCACTCGGAGCACATGCGGTGCTGGTGGCGCGAACGCAAGGAGGGTTGGAAGAAGTCGACGACGCCATTCGAAAGGTGGGTGGCACGGCGTCCCTGACGCCGCTAGACCTGACGGATTTTGAGACGATCGACAAACTCGGTGCAGCCCTTTACGAGCGCTACAAGAAACTCGATATTTTGATCGGGAATGCTGGCCTCCTGGGCACACTTGGTCCCTTGGGTCATACAGATCCCCAGGTATGGGAGCAGACCATGGCGGTAAACGTCACGGCAAACTGGCGCTTAATCCGTAGCATGGACCCCCTGCTCCGCCAATCAGATGCGGGCCGGGCCGTCTTTCTAACATCCACCGCGGGACAGCGGGCACGCGCCTATTGGGGCATCTATTCGGTTAGCAAGGCCGCATTAGAAATGATGATCAATATCTATTCGCAAGAAGTAGAAAAAACGCACATCCGGGTAAATCTTTTTAATCCTACGGGCACGCGAACGGGTATGCGGGCGGAGGCCTTTCCCGGGGAAGACCCGATGACCATCAAAACGCCTGAGTATGTGGCGGATCAAATTGTGGAATTAGCCCTACCCAGCTTTACCTTGAACGGGGAAACGATAAAGGCGACGGATCCCACTGGTATGTAGCGTTTCAACACCCGGGGACTGCCACCGGGGACTGATCTCGGAGGCTCAATAATGAAGGAATGCAGTAAATCCATAGCACGGCGTATTCGGGAACCCAATTTCATCAACCGTTACTTTGTTGGCGAAGGCCTGGACGTTGGTGGCGCGCCTGATCCCCTTAGTCTCTATCGGGAGTTTTTCCCGCGCATGAGAGGGTCAAAAGTATGGGATAGAGAAGACGGGGACGCTCAGAAGCTGGAAGGTGTTGAGGATAACAGCCAGGATTTTCTTCATTCAAGCCACTGTCTGGAACATTTAGAGGATCCGAAAGAAGGTCTCCTCAACTGGTTCCGTGTCGTGAAACCTGGTGGCTATCTTATTATCACAGTCCCCGATGAAGACTTGTATGAGCAAGGCCAGTTCCCGAGCGCTTTTAATGGGGATCATAAATGGACCTTCACGATTCTCAAAACAACGTCTTGGAGTCCCTGCTCCATCAACTTAATAGAGCTCGCGGCGGAGCTGGGCGAGACGGCGGAAATCCTCAAACTTCAGAAACTAGATGACAGTTTCCGATACTCCCTGCCCAGATTTGATCAGACGATGACGCCTGTAGGGGAGTGCGGCATCGAGCTCATCTTGCGCAAAAGACCAGATGAAGAGACTGCTTACGGGGGTCGGAAACCCGTGCAGGGTACGATAAGCAAAATGGAAGCCTATCTACTGACAGGGTTCCAATTTGACTAGCCTGGAGCCGACCCCAGGAATTTACAGATTAAAAGAAAAACCTAATTTGCGCTGGATTGTAATATCTCTTCCGTTAAAACTAGCCCCTCGTCAGATTTCTGACGGATGTTAGCTAATCGGTAGATTAGTGGAAGACGTATCAACTGTAGACGGGTTCGTCTCCCAAGCTCATACTGCCCCTATGATTTTAGTCGCGGACCAAGAATTGCCATGAAAAAACGATACCAATGCTTATTCGTATTTCCAACTCTGCTAATTCTGATGACGGCTCCACCCTTTTTCTTCCCAGCCGGGCAGGATGCTTTTGCGCAGGGTAAAGAATTGTCCGAGCGCGGCAAAGCCTTGGACGCCAACAAGGACGGATTGATCCAAGAGAGTGAAGCACGGGGGCCTTTAGCAGCCAACTTCCCCGAGATGGATTGCGACAAGAATGGCGGCCTCGACGGCGCCGAAATCAGAGGTTTTTTCACGGGAGCTGGGTGTCCCGAAGCGGCGGCTGCAACGGCGACCTCTGCACCAGCACAAAAAACAATTCCACCACTCGGCGAACGCGCTAAACCTCTGGATGCGAACAACGATAATCTCATCCAAGAGAGTGAAGCCCGCGGTCCCTTAGCAGCCAACTTCCCCGAGATGGATTGCGATAAGAACGGCGGCCTGGACCAAGATGAAATCAGAGGCTTTTTCACAGGCGCCGGATGTCCTGAACCGGCGGCTGCAACGGCG
>CAXFCV010000182.1:0-1568 GCA_964000975.1 uncultured Rhodospirillaceae bacterium
ATATATTAAGGCTCTGCTGGACGGCCTAAGCGAAATTCCTGACGTGCCGGAGGATATCCGATCCGCCGCCCGTGCAGAATATGAGGCGATTGGTGCGGTTGCCTTCCACGCGCAGCTTGCGAGCGTGGATCCGGCAGCGGCGGCCCGTCTGCTCGAAACGGATACCCAGCGCCTCCTCCGCGCCTACGAGGTTTACCTGGCGACAGGGAAGTCACTCTCCGACTGGCACCGAGAAGCGCCGACAACCGGGTCCCTGTCTGCAGACGTTCAGACGGTTTTCTTGGCACCGCCCCGCGGGGACCTTTATGCGCGCTGTAATGACCGGTTCGACATGATGATGGAACAAGGTGCGCTCGAAGAGGTGGCGGGGCTCGTGGCGCAAGGTCTGGACTCGTCATTGCCCGCTATGAAGGCCCTGGGTGTACCGGAGCTTGCCGCACATTTGACCGGCGGTATGACCCGGGCGGTAGCAGTGGAAAAAGCCAAACAGGCCACCCGTAATTTTGCGAAACGGCAAATGACGTGGTTTCGCAATCAAATCGAAAAGCCAGATGCTGTTTTTACGCAATATTCAGAAAGAATAAGAGACCAAATCTTTTCAAAAATTTGTTTTTAGGTGTTGACGCCGCGCCGAAACCCTTATAGTTGTTCTGTATTCGCGCCATGGGGGCCATTTGCGTTGGCCTCTGTGGCGCATTATTTTTGTGTTGGCTAAAATCTAAAGCAGTCTAGGCAGAGATCTGTCCGCATAATTGGAGGAAAATATGAGCGAGCATCGGTATACTGGCGGCGACATTATTCTTAAAGCGTTGACCGATCAGGATGTGGATGTTGTTTTTGGGTATCCGGGAGGCGTTACACTCCCGCTTTATGATAGGATCTACCAGCAAAACAAGATCCGTCATATCCTGGTGGGACATGAACAGGGTGGTGTGCATGCTGCTGAGGGCTATGCGCGCTCCACTGGACGTCCCGGTGTCGTTCTGGCCACATCTGGACCAGGCGCCACCAACACAGTTACAGGCTTGGTGGACGCTATGATGGACAGCATTCCGCTTATTTGTCTGACGGGTCAGGTCGTTAGCAACCTAATCGGCAATGATGCATTCCAGGAAGCCGATACGACGGGCATCACCCGTGCCGCCACAAAGCATAATTATCTGGTTCGGTCGACTGACGACCTAGCGCGCGTAATGCACGAAGCCTTTTATGTCGCAACCCATGGCCGCCCGGGGCCTGTCCTTATCGATATTCCCAAGGATATTATTTTAGGAGAGGGCCAATATATTGCGCCACAAAATGTAAAGCCCCGGAACTATAACCCCAAAACCAAAGGCGAGCAGGATAAGATTTTAGCGGCCGTTGATCTTCTAGCCAGCGCGAAGAAGCCGATCATCTATGTGGGCGGCGGTGTGATAAATGCCGGCCCAAAAGCGTCGCACATGGTAACGCAACTGGTCCGAATGACCGGTTTTCCGTGCACGACAACGCTCATGGCGCTTGGGGCCTTTCCGGCATCTGACCCAATGTTTATTGGGATGCCCGGCATGCACGGTACCTATGAAGCA
>CAXFCV010000183.1:0-14304 GCA_964000975.1 uncultured Rhodospirillaceae bacterium
AAATCGGCTAATCAAGACTTAAAGTCGTTAAATTGATGGGTGAAAGATTGGTGACCCCTACGGGATTCGAACCCGTGTTGCCAGAATGAAAATCTGGAGTCCTAGGCCTGACTAGACGAAGGGGTCGTATTCTCGATCATATATAAACAGGCGAACACGAAATCAAGACCCCTCTTAGTGATTCATCAAGTTCCAGGAAGATCTGGCATTTCGTGGAGCGTAGGCCCTGTGTTTTTGGTCTCTTCGCTATTGGATCCTCAATTCTTGCGTCCGGCGATAGGCACAAAACTTCCGACGCCAGGTGTTTAATCAGGCAAAGGCAGCATCATCTATTTGTAGTTGAACCGATGAGCGCCCTTGCCACACATTTTCCCGCAAACGTCCGAGTACATTCACGGGCCGCCCGCCGTGGTTGAGGAGATGATGTCCCAAAGCGGATTCCGCGGATCCGAAAGAAATGGCCTGTAAACGCGCGCCCCCCGCGTCAGAAAAGACGCAGCGCACATGCCCTTTCCCGACTACACTTGCATTCACGACCCTAAGCCCTGAAAAGGCAAATCGGGGCTCTGCGTTGCCACTGCCAAAAGGTCCTAGGCACTGAACCGTCTGTATGAGCTCCAGGGTTGATGCCCTAATGGTAAGAACACCATCCACTGTAGCCGTTGGAATAATTTCCTGATCCTGGATAAAAGTGCCGACGCGCTGATCGAGAAAATCGTGGAACTCACTCAACTTATCGGCGTCAAGGGTAAAGCCGGCGGCCATGGCATGGCCTCCCCCAGCCCGCAGAAGGCCTTGCTGGCGTGCTGCAATCACCGTGTTCCCGAGATCAAAACCGGGAATGGACCGCCCTGAGCCTGTGGCCTTACCATCTGCCAAGGCCACCACACATGCTGGCAGGCTATAGCGTTCCTTCAAGCGGCTCGCGACAATACCAATCACGCCTGGATGCCATCCTTCCCCGGATGCCATAATCACCGATCTATTGCCCTGGGACTCTGCTTGCATAAGGGCCTCTTCCTGAATGCGCTCTTCTATTTCTTTGCGTTCCTGATTGTAGGCATCAAGCAGCTGCGCCAAATGGGCAGCCTCGCTCGGATCAGTTGTGCTGAGTAGCTTTGCGCCGAGATCGGCTTCCCCAACCCGGCCCCCGGCATTAACACGCGGCCCAAAGATGAACCCGAGGTGATAAGCCGTCGGCATCTCGTCCAGATTGGCAACATTAGACAGCGCCTTAATACCTTCATTTCGGCGTTGGTACATAATTTTGATACCCTGCACCACGAGAGCACGATTAACACCGGTGAGGGGAACAACATCGGCAACAGTGCCAAGTGCCACCAAATCAAGCCATTCCATTAGATTAGGCTCTTCCAGGACCTGATCTGAGAAATAACCGGCCTCTCGGAGGCCACGGTTCAATGCAACCAAGAACAGAAAGGTCACTCCCACCGCCGCAAGCTGTCCGCACACACTTGTCTCGTCGAGGCGATTGGGATTAACAATCGCCACGGCATCTGGAAGACAAGCCTCTCCGACATGGTGATCGAGCACCACAACATCCAGGCCGGCATCTTTAGCGTGGGTTAACGGTTCATGAGAAGTGATACCGCAGTCAACGGTGATCACAACATCGGCGCCCTCGGACTTTAATTGATCAAACGCCGGGATAGAGGGTCCATAGCCCTCTTTCAGGCGGTCCGGAATATAGATTCGAATATTTTGTCCCAGTGCACGGAAATATCGTTTGAGGAGCGCTGAGGACGTTGCACCATCCACATCATAATCACCAAAAACCGCAACTTTTTGTTCTTGCTGAACGGCAAACACAAGACGGTCCACCGCCACCGACATATCCAGAAGATGTCCCGGATCCGGGAGATCGGTGCTGAGTTTGGGATATAGGTAGGAGGTTACTGATTCCGTGCCGATGCCGCGTGCCGAGATGAGACGCCCAATGATTTCGGGCAGGTCATGTTGCTGGGCTAACCTTAGCGCGGTGCGCTCATCACAGGGCCGCTGATGCCAACGTTTACCTGAGAAGGATGCGGCGACGCCGAGAGCTGCCAGTTCTAACGGGCCCGGCGTCACGGTTACCCGTCGACTGGGTCGAGACCTGTTTTAAGCTGAAAATTATGCTCAGCTTCAACATAGCGAACCGTCCCGGATTTGGACCTCATTACCATAGAGTGGGTCGTAGCTCCTCCTCGAAACCGGCGCACGCCTTTTAACATGGTGCCGGCCGTGACGCCGGTGGCAGCGAACATAACCTCCCCTCCGGCCAGATCCATGAGACCGTATTTTTTGTCGAAATCGGTAATCCCGAGACGTTCGGCTCGGCTTCGTTCATCGTCGTTACGAAACACCAGACGGCCCTGCATTTGGCCACCAATGCAGCGCAGAGCAGCTGCCGCCAGCACACCCTCTGGGGCACCACCGACTCCCATATAGATGTCAACGCCGGCCTCCTCGCGAGATGTCGCCATTACGCCACTGACATCTCCATCGCCGATAAGCATTATACGGGCACCGACTTCTCGGCATTTGGCAATGATAGAATCATGCCGAGGCCGATCGAGCACACAGGTCACCAAATCACTGATATCCACGCCTTTGGCTCGTGCCAGTTCACGAAGATTTACCTCGACCTTTTCATCAAGATCAACAATCCCTTCCGGCAAGCCCTTACCAACCGCAATTTTTTCCATATAGGTATCAGGCGCGTGCAAAAACCCACCGGCTTCTGCCATCGCAATGACCGCGAGAGCATTGGTGCCCCCTTTGGCCGTGATCGTCGTGCCCTCCAGAGGGTCAAGGGCGATATCTATCTCGGGGCCATCTCCCAAACCAACTTCTTCACCAATGTAAAGCATGGGCGCTTCATCTCGCTCACCCTCACCAATTCGCACAGTCCCCTTGATACCCAAGCTATTCAGTGCTGTACGCATGGCGTCTACAGCTGCCTGATCAGCGGCTTTTTCATCTCCCCGTCCCATCCAGCGAGACGCCGCAAGAGCCGCGGCTTCTGTCACCCGTACGGTTTCCAGCGCAAGGTTTCGATCCATCTTAGTAAGTTGTTCATTCATTTTTGGCGCCCCTAATTGGTATTTTCTTGGCCTTAAAACCGTTCGATCCTGATCATCCTGGTGGGCTCTACCACAGCTTCGGTTTTATCAATAGTATTGATTGTTGCCATCATGTCGGCCTCCCGTGTTTCGTGGGTAGTCAACACCACCGACACAGGCTCTCCCGGGGCGCGTCCCCGTTGCAGAACCGCCTCCATAGAGACATCATGATCCCTCAGGGCAGCCGCGATTTCGGCGAAAACGCCGGGTTTATCAATCACCGTGAACCGGGCGTAGTAGCACCCGTTTCTCTCGGACATGGCAACGGTTTGCAATTTCGCCAACTTACCTGCAGGAATTCCAAAGGTACGAGAGTTACGGCCACATGCAATATCGGCAATGTCTGCGACGACTGCCGAGGACGTCGGCCCCTCCCCCGCTCCCCGGCCCTCGTATAATGTAGTTTCGACCTGATCCCCATGCACGACCACCGCATTGAATACATCCTCCACATAGGCAATTGGAGAATCCAGGGGCACCATGCAGGGATGCACCCTCTGCTCTATGCCATTGGTCGTTCGACATGTAATACCCAAAAGCTTGATGCGATATCCGAGCTCCGCCGCGAATTCGATATCCATGGGGGAAACGTCCCGAATACCCTCTACGTGAACGGCGTCAAAATTCACTCGACAACCAAACGCTAGACTGGCCAAAATCGATAGTTTGTGAGCGGCATCAACCCCCTCAACATCGAATGCTGGATCTACTTCCGCGTAACCCAATTCCTGAGCTTCGGCGAGGACCACTTGAAATTCCTTACCGGTTTCCCGCATGCTAGTCAGGATGTAGTTGCAGGTACCGTTAAGAATACCATACAGATGGTCAATGGTGTTGGCGGACAGTCCCTCCCGCAACGCTTTGATGATGGGAATTCCTCCCGCTACGGCAGCCTCGTAGGCCATTATGAGGCCGCCATTTTCAGCTGCCATAGCCAGGGCAACGCCATGATGCGCGACCAGTGCCTTGTTTGCCGTGACGACGTGTTTCCCATTGTCCAGGGCGGCTTCAACCAGGTCCCTAGCAATGCCATCAGAACCGCCGATCAATTCCACGACAACATCAACATTTTCATTCGTCGCGAGTGCTACGGCATCACCGTGCCACGTAAAATCTGATAGCGAAACACCCCGGTCGATGGAAATATCCCTCGCTGAGACAGCGGTGACGACGATTTCCCGGCCGCATCGCTCAGCGAGAAGCTCCTTATTTTGCCGGAGGAGTTTGACCGTACCAACCCCGACCGTGCCGAGCCCTGCAATACCGATGCGTAAGGGATCACTCACGCGCGTGCCGCCCTCTGTCGTTCCAAAGTCTCGATCGTATTTGATGGAGAAGACAGGAACATCTTGGCGTTTCTGGCAGCTTGGCGAATACGTTGCTTGTTCTCCACCAATGAAATCCTCACGTGACCATCACCGTGCTCGCCAAACGCGATGCCTGGCGAAACCGCCATTTTCGCCTCACGAAGCAAAAGCTTCGAAAACTCCACAGATCCCAAATGAGCATAAACTCGCGGCAATGGTGCCCACGCAAACATCGTCGCAGTCGGGCTCGGTATTTCCCAACCGGCAGACGACATGCTCTCGATCAAAACATCCCGACGTTCCCGATACAGCGTTCGCATATCCTCGACACAATCCTGCGGGCCATTGAGAGCTGCTGTGGCCGCAACCTGGATGGGCGTGAATGCCCCGTAATCCAGATATGACTTAATTCTCGCAAGAGAAGCAACAAGATGCCTGTTACCCGCCGCAAAACCAATCCGCCAACCTGGCATGGAATAGGTTTTGCTCATAGAGGTAAATTCAACGGCAATGTCGCGGGCCCCGGGAATTGACAAGATTGATGGTGGAGGATTTCCATCAAAATAGAGCTCTGAGTAAGCCAAGTCGGAGAGGATATAAATACCATGATGACGACAAAATTCTACGACCTGGCCATAAAAATCAAGATCGGCACATAGCGCCGTCGGGTTATTCGGGTAGTTTAAAACCAGCGCCGTCGGTTTTGGGATACTGTGCATAACGGCAGTCTCGAGCGCCTTCAAATAATCCGCATCCGGAACAACCGGAACATTCCTGACCGCCGCACCCGCAATAATGAAACCAAATTGATGTATTGGATAACTGGGATTCGGCACGAGGATGACATCCCCCGGGCTGGTAACCGCAGACGCAAGATTGGCAAGCCCCTCCTTAGAGCCCAGCGTCACGATGGCTTCCGACTCTGGATCTATAGTAACGTTGAAACGGCGTTCATAGTATTGAGCAATGGCTTTCCTGAGCCCCGGAATGCCCTTGGATGCAGAATATCTGTGTGTACGAGGATCATTGACTGTTTCAACAAGTTTCTCCACGATATGAGTTGGTGTCGGCGAGTCCGGATTACCCATACCAAGATCCATAATGTCTTCACCCGCGGCCCGAGCACGCGCCTTCATCTCGTTTACCTCAGCAAAAACGTAAGGTGGCAAACGTTTAATACGGTGAAACTCTTGTTCCATGGTTTCGGTCTTTCGACATATTTTAGCGTAAGCAATTGGCCCATGCACAGACGGGTGTCAAGAGAGATAAGACTGGCGCGCAATGGAACCATGTAAATAACCAATTACGCCGGTTTCATGGCGCAAGGCCGGCTAGAAATCGATGTATATATCCGTACGCCGGTTACCTGCTTCTCCCGACGGCATAGTCTCGAGGAACCTCGGTTGATTATCAGAGACAGCCCCGACGAACAGATTGGACGGTTTAGCCCCAAGCCGGACTAGTTCTCTCACCACGGCATCTGCACGTGCCGCCGATATAGTAAAGTTCACGACTTTATGCTTTACCGGATCCAAGTTGCGAGTTCTTGAGCTAGCATGACCCACAATTCTGAGAGTACCACCCACCGACTTATGTCGGGCGGCAACTTTTTTAAGAATGCGCTTATCTGCCCCCCTTAGCTTGGAAGAACCGTTTCTAAAAAGGATGGTCGCCACCTGATACGAACCTCGAAGGGCAACTGGATTAAACTCTTCCAAAGAGCGGACACCAGAGACGGTTGAGGTTCCAGGCACGCCCACGTTAGCGGGTTCGACACTCATTGTTTCAACACCATTCCCCGAGACCACCACAGTTTGCGGAAACCCCGGGTCCTCACTCGGCGTTCGAATGTTTTGAGCCATCGCTAATTTAGGGGGATTAGGGTTTCGATTAGGGACGACGACGGGCGGTTGAATTTGCTGTGACCGGTTGAGGACGGGCAGTGCTCTGGCAGGGGCCCCGGGTTGTGGTTTTGATGCCGCCGGTTTTGCCGCCGATGGAACGGGACCTGCTATTTTTTCCTGCGGCGGAGGCACTGGTGCGGGTGTAGGTATTGCTCTCGGTACTGGAGCTCTCAAAGAATTGACACTCTCGCCCTGCCTGCGGATCACGTCACCGGAGTACTGCCGGGTATCGGTTCGCTCTGCGACCAATCCCCTCTCGATGCGTTGCCGCTCTGTCCGGCTCGAGGTCTTGGGCCGTTGCGGCACGGTCGAGAGACTCGGGGTGGGTTCATCTGCGCCCGGCGCTGGTTTGTTGCGTTCTGCCACCAATCGATTTTCTGACTTTCCATCTGATTTGGAAGCCGCCGTTTTATCTCCGGTGACGACGCCTTTGACATCTTTATACCACTCAACCGGATTTACCGCATCCGGGACCGATGCACAGCCCGCAAGCAGCACCAGTGATCCTATTATAATCGGGCGGCTTCGTGACCAAAAAGCCGTGCTGGCCCGGGACATCACATCATGTCTTTTGCTGTTCTCTGAACGCTTTTTTCGCACTCGCATATTTTTTACTGCACCAACTGGACAGCCCCTATTTGTGACTACCGGCTCACCTGGAACCGGCTGTGGAACGTTAACATGCTCAAATCGCTCGCACTTTCGTTTTACCTCCGATTCCAACTCTCAGAATTCTTAACTGATTTGTCAGCAACATAAAACAAATTTAAGCCATTGTCAGAATAAATGCCCCCCGTACGAGCCTTCCTCAAGTTCTTCGGACAACAGTCGGGCCGTTTATCTCAATTTCTTCCTCAAACCCATAACCCGCTTCCAAGGGTATCTTGAAAGAAACTCGGCTGTCATCCAGGATCGTGACATCAGGCTCTACAGGAACAATCTGCTCACGTTGTGCGTTTTCCAACGCCTCCGCTACAGTTGCTACACTTCCAACTTTTGCAAGATTACAACGTGTTGCAAAAACAATGTTATAGGTCTGATCCGCGGCGGCCTTGAGCGCCGCATCCGGCGAGATCCACAGAGAGTCGACAGACTCATTTTGATCATGGGACCCTGACTGGCCCTCCGGCACGCGTGCAAGAAAAAACCAGGTATCAAAACGTTTCGGAGATCTTGCGGGAGTAATCCAGCGGGCGAAGGGCACCATCAAATCGCAAGCGAGCATCAGATCCTCTTGGGCAGCTATATCCTTCATCGTGAGATCCCCGGCATGAACAGCTTTCCGATATCGCGCGCCCAAGCTCAGGCAGCGATCACCAGAAACCAGCGTGCCACCGCCTTTCTCTCGCGCAAGGAGAAACCCTGCCTCCTCGAAGGTCTCCCGAATGCCACAAACTCGGTTGCCAATTCCCACGAGATCAAGGCCGCCCACACCATCACAATAAGATGCGGTTTCCTCTGTAAGGTCAGCTGGGTCGGATTTGCCGCCGGGATAAACGAGCGCGCCACCGGCAAAATCGATGCCAGTATTGCGGAGCACCATAAAAACTTCCAAACCATGAACACCGTCACGGAGCAGGAGAACGGTTGCCGAGGGAATGGGGATCGCGGGGTCATCAGTCATGTCAGATCGGATATTTCTTCAAGTGTTTTCTTATAGTTTTGGCCCAATTGACGGTAGCCCTCCGTACCGTCTGCGAACTCCTGGAATTGTGTCTCATCGATTTTGCGGAAAAGTTTTGCTGGGCTACCTGCCCAGAGTTCGCCGCTTTTAACACGCTTTCCCGGCGTCACCATGGCACCAGCGGCCACCATCGCGCCAGTTTCAACAACGGCGCCATCCAAGATGATCGCACCCATGCCCACGAAACACCCATCCTCCAGCGTAGCACCATGAACAATCGCGCGATGCCCAATCAACACATCACTGCCGATAACCGCATCAAACAGCCCACCGGTAACATGCACGATGGTCCCATCCTGCAAATTAGTCCTATCCCCTATACGAATCGACATGACGTCCCCGCGAATTACCGTATTGAACCAGACGCTCGATTGGGAACCTATCGTGACATTACCAATCACCGTCGCATTGGGCGCGATAAAAGCGTCTTTTGCGATTGTCGGAGTGACGCCTTGATAGGGAAGTATGTAGCCGCTCATAATTTAGTTCTCTCGCTTTTTATGGGCTGGGGCCGATGATCGGGTCGGCTAACTTCGTTTTGCTGGTGTAACCTCGCACTCCGGCCAAGTAAAGCATGCACCCGACTGTGCAAATTGCGGATAGATTATCCCTTCGCCAATTGACAACAAACAGAAATTGCCTTAAGCCCCGAATTCATTAACATTAAAGTTGATCTGTTTTGAGAGATCGCACCGTACTCCAGCGTGGATATATCGAATGAGTTTTGCAGACCTCGGCTTGAGCGAAGAGGTTCTGAAGGCCGTCTCTGACGCCGGATATTCCGATCCGACCCCTATCCAAAAAGGCGCGATACCAAATGTCCTCATGGGAAGAGATATCTTAGGGTGCGCCCAGACAGGGACCGGAAAAACCGCTTCTTTTACCTTACCGATGATCGATATTTTAACTTCGGGCAGGGCGCGCGCGCGGATGCCCCGAACGCTTATTCTCGAACCCACCAGGGAACTCGCGGCCCAGGTCGCAGAGAACTTTGACACCTATGGAAAATACAATAAACTCACCAAGGCGCTTATAATCGGCGGCACGTCGATGGAGGAGCAATCTAGGGTTCTGGATAAGGGTGTCGATGTTCTTATCGCAACACCTGGCCGACTATTGGACCTCTATGACAGGGGCGGCATGCTCTTGAATGACGTCAAAATCCTCGTGATTGATGAAGCGGATCGCATGTTGGACATGGGATTCATCCCAGACGTCGAGAAGATTGTCTCCTTGTTAAACAAGATCCGTCAGACCTTATTTTTCTCCGCAACAATGCCACCGGAAATTAAGCGGCTCGCAGATGCTTTTCTGATAAACCCGAAGGAAATTACAGTTGCGCGGCCAGCCACCACGTCAAAGAACATTGAACAGCATTTGATCATGATCCACCACACGAACAGACGGGATTTGAGCGGACTTCAAAAAGCAAAGCGAGACGCCTTACGGCAAGTTATTAGCCAGGAAAGCGTGAAAAACGCGCTTATTTTTTGCAACCGAAAGCGGGATGTCGACATTGTCCACAAGTCCTTGCAGAAACACGGTTACAATTCGGCAACCCTGCACGGCGATATGTCCCAACCGGCACGCATGGAAACTATGACGAAATTCAAGGCGGACGAGATTGCCCTGCTGGTATGCAGTGACGTTGCCGCCAGGGGTTTAGATATTGATGATCTCGGCCATGTCTTTAATTTTGATGTTCCCATGCACGCGGAAGATTATGTGCACCGCATCGGCCGCACCGGCCGGGCAGGTAAAACGGGCCGTTCGTTTACGCTGGCGTGGCGCGAAGATGAAAAATTTCTTGATGCCATTGAAGAGATTACTGGGGAAAAGATCCCGCTAATCGAACTCGGGGACGGTCCTAATCTAGAAACGCGCCAAAACCTCGATAAACCCAAAAAAACGGAACCAAGCCGGGACAACGTCGCTCCGGCTTCTGACGCTCGGTCTGAATATGCTCCCGCTAAGTCCAAGAGCCGCACGAACCGACACGACGCGGATACACAGGATAAGGACGAACCCGTGCTCGGCATGGGAGATCATGTGCCAGCTTTTATGACGCGGGCCCCAAAGATTTAATCCTTTATCTTACCCAAGCCCTGGCCGCATAATTATGGCAGCGTGATTTTCAACACGCACATACGGCAAAATCTGAGACGAAGATGCGTCCGAAAACCAATTTGGAGAACCACTAAGCGGTCCGATCAAGAGGATCGAGTTTCCTCTTGTAAATTTTAGCTGTAAAAAGCGTGAACACCTAATGATCGCCTTTACATCGAATACACGCACCAGGAGCTTGTCATGCAGACCATTTTTATCCAGGTTAAAACAGAACTAGGCCAAGCTTATAAAGTAGCCGAGGAGGCAGTCGAAGCGGTGAGCCAAGTCTCCGAGACTCATTCAACATCCGGTCAATTTGACCTGTTGATAAAATGTTATCTGGATGACAAAGAGGATATTGGTCGCTTCGTCACCGAGAAAATACAACGACTTCCCGGTGTGAAGGAAACGTTTACGATGATCACTTTTAAGGCCTTTTCGTAATAGATCTGTATCATGGCGGCGGCAATCAGTTTTGACGGACACTGGCCAGCAGACGCGACACCCATTGGCATCAACGTGGCCACTCGGCAGTTCCTCCGCGCCCATTTCCGATATGCACAACAGGATAAATTCTACTGTGTATGTCCTAATGAGACGGCGGCGAAACTCTACCGGAAATTTGGCGCGGAAGAGGGTATCGCCTCTGAGCACTGTATTTCCATCAATCAGAATGATGCAACGGCCCTTGAAACAGCGGGCTGCCTCTTTAGGTATGACCCCGGAATCATCAAATACGCTTGGACGCGGCGCTATCATGGCGAAAACCGGTATAGTCTTTGCGGCATAGCCCACGCCTGTGCGTCCGCGTCAGTCATGGACATCTTCGGGCAGTATCTCACAGCACCTCTACACCCATGGGATGCCGTCATTTGCCCCAGTCAGGCAATAAAGGGAGCGATCACCTCTATTCTGGAGGGTTGGGAAGCCTATCTCGACGAAAAATTTGGCGTAAAATTGGAGGCTTCGTTATACCTTCCAGTGATTCCACTCGGCGTCGACACTGCAGACATGGCAAGTCGCGTGTCAAGCGGCGCCCGTGCCGCGCAACGAAAAAAACTAGGCATTAATCAAAACGAAATTGTCTTATTATACGTAGGTCGCCTAAACCACATAGCGAAATCCAACCCGATTTCTATGTTGCTTGCCGCCGAACAGGCAGCAAAGCAATGCGATCATCCAATCCGATTGATCTTTAACGGCTATTACCATGATGAAGCTAATCAAGAAGCTTTCGAGCAAGCCACCCAAGCTTTGTGTGACAATGTTACCGTTTCCTATGTCCTTCATGGAGATCCGGAATTCCCCGATGGCGCGTGGGCTGCCGGTGACGTTTTTTGTTCGCTTTCAGACAATATCCAAGAGAGTTTTGGCCTGACCCCTGTGGAAGCAATGGCTGCTGGCCTCCCCATCATCGCGAGTGACTGGAATGGTTACAGGGAGACCGTTCGGGACGGCGAGGATGGCCTCCTAATACCAACCTTTATGCCACCGGCTGGAGCCGGCGAGACCGTTGCCTATCGTTACTTCGCCGGCCAATTCTCCTATGGCGACTATTTGGGCGCCACGTCTCAGGCAACATCAGTAGACTTGACGGTATTGACAGAGTCTATTCTGGCCCTCGCTGGCAATCAGAATTTGCGTCGTAGGATGGGTGACTCCGGTAAACGGCGGGTGCTAGAACATTTTGATTGGTCCCGTGTGATCGCCAACTATGAGATACTTTTGCAGGAATTGGCGCGCCGGCGCGCCTCGAGAAATACAGCCGCCTCCGGAGAAACATCCGCTCTTCATCATCCTTCTCGGCCGGATCCCTTTGCTATGTTTTCCGGATTTCCCACGCAACCTCTAGACTTGAACGGCAGCGTGAGCGTCGTGGAAAACGCTCGGTCGATAATTCTGCAGCGTATTCAACTCAAAGTAGGATTGGTTCAGGCGGATGTTCTAATGGATCTCGAAGAGATACCCGGCTTTATTGGCGAATTGGAGGCAAGAAATTCTATTAAACTTAGAGACTTAGCAGATGTCCTTGGCATCGACGATTTCTCTAAATTTCTTGTCACCGCGGGTTGGCTGGTGAAACTTGGGCTATGCCGTTACGATCCACCTGAGACCTCGGGTGAGGTCCGCGAGGATAATATTCTTTGAAGGACGAAAAAAGCTTAACTCTGCCGGGGCTTAGCTCCTGATGTAAGCATCGTCAGACAGAATTTCGACGCTTATACCGTAAGCGAGATCCAACAGAGATTTATAATGGGCGGTCGAACACCCTATTTCCGAGCCACGGCGATGTTTAATTCGGTCCGGCTAGCGTTTTAATGCCGGATCTGCTGGATTAGCTCTAACTGCGAAATGAATTTGGCGCGGTGCCTTGGCATCTTAAGGCGTTTGTAATAGGCCACAACGAACTACAAATACATGAAAAGGAACGGCTTTTCCTGTTATTCCGCGCACAAAGTTTTTGCAATATTTGGCGACATTTGCGTGCCGTCTCGCTGGCTGGAGAGACTCTTATCTAACTAATGGCCGTTTTTCAAAATTCCAAAAGGTCAAACGGAATAGAACTATACGGCACCAAGGGGATGACAACACTGTTAGCGGGCCTTATATGGAGGGAGGATTATACCTATCGACCGCCGACGCCAAATTGCCGGGAGCAAATCATGTTTATTCAGACTGAAGCCATGCCTGATGCCACGCGAATGAAATTTTATCCTGGGGAGCCCGTTTTATCTTCGGGGGTGGCAGAATTTGTTGATGAAGAAGCGGCGGAGAGATCTCCGCTCGCAACCCTCTTATTCAATATCGAAGGCGTCAATGGTGCGATATTCTACGATAACTTTATTACGATTATTCGCGATGTTGAGGCAGACTGGCAGGTTCTGAAACCAATGATTTTAGGGGCAATTATGGATCATTACGCCTCCGGGCAGCCCATCCTGCTTAATGCCGCAGCAACCGATTTTCCCGGCGGATCTACCGGGTTCGATATCCAGGATGATCCAGCAGATTCCGAGATCATCGCTCAAATCCAAGATTTGATGGGGACCCGCATCAAACCCGCCGCAGAACAAATGGGCGGCGACGTGATCTACAAGGCCTATCAGAACGGAACCGTATATGTCGAATTCATTGGCCCCACAAACGCCATCATTGGCGGCATGACAAATGTCATCAGTCACTACATCCCTGAAGTTCAGGCTGTAAAAGACTATCGAGATGCCATTCCGAAGCCGGGATTAGATACCCCCATTGGAAAAGCCATCCAGGTTGTCCTGGACGAAAAGGTCAATCCCGCGGTAGCGGGCCATGGTGGTCACATCTCCCTCATTGATGTTAAAGGTGATACGGCCTTTATCCGACTAGAAGGCGGTTGTCAGGGCTGTGGCATGGCGGACGCTACCCTCAAACAGGGAGTTGAGGTGGAAATCAAATCCGCAGTCCCTGAAATTATTTCCGTTCTAGACGTAACTGACCATGCGGGGGGCGCAAACCCCTATTACTCAGCAGGCTAGATGCCCTATCATCATCATAGGTCTGGGTCCCTAGCGCCCTCACAGCCTTGAACACAACGCAAGGTCTAGGAATCACGCAAAACTTTGGCAATAGCTTCACCTGCTTGCGTCACCCCCCGCCTATCAACATCGAGATGGGTCACAAGACGCACTTCTCGGTTCGACATTACTCCGATGCGGATGCCCTGCGCCGACAGCATTTCGGCCATCTGATAGGCTGATATCTTCTCAGAAGTCATACGGAGGAGGATGATATTTGTCTGCACCCGAGTTGGATCAATCTCCAGGCCTGGGATACCGGCGAGCCGATCGGCGAGAAACTTTGCGTTGTCATGGTCTTCTTCAAGGCGCGTCACGTTATGTTTTAAGGCGTACAATCCAGCGGCAGCGATGATACCCGACTGGCGCATAGACCCTCCAAGCCGCTGTTTCCATTGCCAAGCCTCTTCTATAAATTCTGCCGAACCGGCGAGGACCCCCCCGATCGGACAGCCAAGCCCTTTTGAGAGGTCAATCCAGACAGTGTCAACCTGGGCACCATACTCTTTGGCAGAAACCCCCGAAGCCACCACAGCGTTCATGAGTCGGGCCCCATCCATGTGGACCAGTAGGCGGTGTTCCCGAGCGAACCCGGCAATGGCTTTGAGCCGATCCAACGGCCAG
>CAXFCV010000184.1:0-2545 GCA_964000975.1 uncultured Rhodospirillaceae bacterium
AACTGATGAAGAATTCGCAGAATTTGTATCAAATGTGCAAAAACATAAAAATAAAAAACTCTGGGTTCATTGCGCTGCTAACATGCGCGTTTCGGCTTTTGTTTATAAATATAGAAGAGAGATATTGAAACTGTCCCATGACGAAATTATTGGCGATGTGCAGGCAATATGGAATCCAAATGCAGTTTGGAATTCTTTCATGGGTTTAACGGAGGGTGCCCTTCCGAAAGGATAATTAAATGAAAATCAGTAAGAGCAGCGCATGGGATCAGAGCGGAATTTTTTCATTTCTGAGCGAAAATACTATCCCGATCAGGCTCGCCGTAATCCAAGATAAGCACCCATTAATTTGCTCTGTTTGGTTTTCTGTGGACGCCGAGACTTTAGTAATAAGCTGCGTTTCACATGGTAAAAGCCAGCTAGTGAAATCTCTTATGGCCGACCCTAGAGTCGGTTTCGAGATTGCCTTAAACGAACCTCCCTATAAGGGCGTTCGAGGAAAAGGAAACGCTAAACTGACACAAGAGAACGTCTCGAACTCGCTGCAAGAGGTAATTGTGCGTTTTTTAGGCAGCACCAACTCCAATCTGGCTCGTTGGTTGCTCGGCAGAGCGGAGGAAGAATATGTGATCAAGATCACTCCGAGCTGGATTACTTCTTGGGACTATTCTGAACGGATGTGAATGGTCTCCTAACTCGATACAACCTTTTTCTCGTTACTCGATCACACCTCTCGACCCAGTATTGATGAGCTATATCAAATATTTGTCTAAAAGATGAACGGAGCTTTATTCTCACCGAAGTGGGTATTCTAGTTGTCTGATCCAAGTACCCGGGAGGCCTGAATTTCTAACAGGTTGATTGACGGAGATAATCTTTAACTATAGGTTAAGAATTGTTTGTCGTCATGTACATACGGGGGAGATGTGACGTCTGAAGCTATATCCACATTGATACCACCTTCAACCGTAGCCTTAAGCTACCGCGGTAGTAAATGAAGAGTGCCTGGAGGCAAACCAGACTGGGCATGGTACGGGGTATCGAACGCGAGGGCGTTGAGCGTTATCTTGGGCTACCCTACGCGGCGCCCCCCATCGGTCATCTGCGGTGGCGTGAACCGCAGCCGGCAGAACCCTGGCGCGGTACGTTCGATGCCTCGCAATTTCCCAATCGGTGCTTGCAAGCGTCTGCGCCGGATGTGCTCCACGATCGGGCGACACCGGGTGAGATGTCGGAAGACTGCCTGTATCTTAACATCTATACTCCCGCCGGAGAGGGCGCTGGTCGGCCTGTGATGTTCTGGATTCATGGCGGTGCCTTTATCCTCGGGAGCGCCAACAGTTATGACGGCACCATGCTTGCCCGCGATCACGATGTGGTGGTGGTCGCTCTGAATTATCGTCTTGGAATTTTTGGTTTTCAGAACATCGCTGGCCTTGCCGAGGTCTATCAAGGCAGCGGTAACCGGGGTCTGCAGGATCAGGTCGCGGCGTTACGTTGGGTATATGACAACATTGCAGATTATGGCGGCGGTACCAACAATGTCACGATTTTCGGTGAGAGTGCTGGCGGCACATCAGTGCTGACCATGCACGGTATCCCCAGTGCCCGGGGTCTCTTTCATCGGTCGATTTGTTTCAGCGGTACTGACGTCAACGTTGGCCCTATAGATGGCATAGCGCCATTGCATGAACATTTTGAACTGGAAGGCGACGATTTACTTGCTGCTGCACTTGCTGCCAGTCCTAATGAGCTTCTTGAGATCCAGCAGAAGATTGGTGGTTCCGCTTCGCCACAAGTAGATGGTGTTGTGGTTACGGAAACGGCGACACAAGCGCTGCTGGCCTGCGGTGCTATCGGCCCTCCGTTGATTGCTGGGTGTAATAAAGATGAAGGGACCATGTTCTCGTCATATAACAAAGAAGCGGGTATTGATGCTGCCATGGTGGAGAGCATGTTACCCATGTTCTCGGCCTTGGTGAACGTGGATCACCCAGCCGATTACGAAACCTGGGTGAAAACGGCGTTGTCGGACGTGGCTGTTGGCAAACAGATGGAACGATGGTGGTATGATGTTTTTCGCGCCGCAGCCCTACGCAATGCTGCGGCTGCCTACCGGGCCGGGGCCGGAGGTTGGGTATTCAATTTCAATGTACCGACCGACGATCCTCTCGGCGTCGCCCATGGCAGTGAAATTGTCTTTACTTTTAACACCTTTGCTGATGATCGGGCAACGGGTCTCTTCACCCATGACAAGTCGGTAACCAATGAGGAATTAGCGCGACTGTGGTCTTCCATGATGGTGCAGTTTGCCCGCTCTGGAAATCCCAATGGTCCCGACCTACCCGAATGGCCGCAATACGGAGATGATGGAGCGTGCCTCATTTTCGATGACGCTCCTCATGTGGTGCACGACCCGGACGGAGCTGAAGTGCGTGCTGCCTATGGTATGTGAAGTGAAACGCCGCTATATAGGGGTTGTTGGCGGAAGGAGTAAGTGTCGCGAAATGTGTGGACAAATCGGATGAAAAAAAAGATCGCTTGC
>CAXFCV010000185.1:0-6649 GCA_964000975.1 uncultured Rhodospirillaceae bacterium
CTCTGAAATCACCCGCGTGTCGGCGAGCCTAGCTGGCCGGCACACGATCACGAGAGTCTCTCAAGAACTGTACAGAAAAAGCCATCCGTTTGCGTGCGCGCCGGCGTTAGGGAGAGGTGATCGTCTCGGGACGGGCAGGTCCCACCAATGATTTTTTCCCATAACGCTCCGATCGAAACCCTACGAAACATCTTAGCACGCGAGAGAAATGCGTGGATTTGATCTTCATTTTCCTGCGGGAGAACGGAACATGTGGCATAGATCAGCCGTCCGCCCGGTTTTACGAGCAATGACGCTTGATCCAGGATGACTGCTTGCATGGCGGTATAGCGTTGCAGGGCATCCGCGGTCAGCCGCCATTTAGACGCCGGTGCACGCCGCCAGGCTCCGCTGCCTGAACAGGGCACATCAACGAGCACGCGTTCTGCGGATGCGCGGTGCTCTTGCAACCAGGGGTCCTCTGGCCCGGTCAGGTGATGCCAGCTAACACTGGTAACGCCTGACCGTTTTAACCGGGGTGCTAGCTTTTTTAGGCGGCTTTTATCGGTATCGCAGGCGTGGAGCGGTCCGCCGTCCTTCATGGCTGCGGCAAGGGCAAGCGTTTTTCCGCCGCTTCCTGCGCAAAAATCAATAGTTTTGTGACCTGCCTTCGCATCCGCCAAAAGCGCAATAAGCTGTGAGCCTTCGTCCTGAATCTCAACGAATCCACCTTTGAGTGCTGTCGTCATTTGAAGATTGCATCGGGCGGAAAGGCGCAGCCCAATGGGAGAAAGGGGTGTTGGTTCTGCTACCAGTCCGTCGTTTTTCAATATGTCTAGTGCGCCGTTGCAACTTGCTTTTAAGATATTAACTCTGAGATCAACCGGGGCGGGCATATTAAGGGCCTGCGCTTCCGTGATAAAGCTGTTTCCCCAATAGGATGTCATACCGGCATACAGCCACTCGGGAAATTCGGCCTGGACCCAACTGGGCAGGTCCGGGTCTTCCGCCGGTTGACATGATTTGGTTATTATGGAGACCATTTCAGTTGAACTGAGCGGCGCTGGGCTATATCCCCTGCCATCAAAGAGCTGTTTTAGATCACGGGAAGACATTGATTCAATCCGGGCTAAATAAGCGATCACCTTATCCCGAGAGGAACCAGACCGGGTCCACCAATTAAGATATGCGGTGTGGCGCAGCATCGAATAGACGGTCTCATAGATAAAGCGTCGGTCTTTTGAACCAATATATCGCCGACCCCTAACATAGGACGAGACAACCTCGTCGGCCTGAGAATAAGAGCGATCAATTTTATCCAGAAGCTCAATAACCGCGCTTATCCGTGCGCCTGGGGTCACGGCACGTAGCCCACCAAGATGTTAACTCTCACGCCGGTAGTTGGGGGCTTCGCGGGTGATTGTGACGTCATGCACATGACTTTCCCGAAGTCCTGCTCCAGTGATTTTTCGAAACTGGCAGTTTTTCTGCATTTCTTCGACCGTTCCATTGCCGGTGTACCCCATGGAGGAGCGCAAGCCCCCAACAAGCTGATGGATGACATTTTCCACGGGCCCCTTATACGGGACCCGGCCTTCGACGCCTTCTGGCACCAACTTCAAACTGTCAGAAACTTCCTGCTGAAAATACCGGTCGGCGGAGCCACGTGCCATGGCGCCCAGGGAGCCCATGCCGCGATAAGATTTGTAAGATCGGCCCTGATACAGAAACACTTCGCCAGGGCTCTCTTCTGTGCCTGCAAATAGAGAGCCGATCATCACGCTGTCGGCACCACCCGCTATGGCTTTGGCGATATCGCCAGAATATTTAATGCCGCCGTCTGCAACTACGGGCACCCCAGATTTCTGAGCCATTTCCGCAGTTTCAATGATGGCGGAAAATTGAGGCATGCCGACCCCCGCGACCATCCGCGTGGTGCAGATAGTTCCAGGGCCAATGCCGACTTTAACTGCATCGGCGCCGGCATCAATCAGAGCTTTGGCGCCATCAGATGTTGCGATATTTCCGGCAAGAACTTGCGTGTAATTGCTAAGTTTTTTGATTCTTCCGACTGCTTTCAATACCCCCTCGGAATGTCCATGTGCAGTGTCAACGACAATTACGTCCGCATCTGCATCCAGAAGCTGTTCAGCCCTATCACGTCCCGCATCACCGACGCCTGTTGCTGCAGCAACGCGGAGACGGCCTTTTTCGTCTTTGCAGGCATCCGGATATGCCTGCGCCTTTTCCATATCCTTTACGGTGATCAGCCCGACACATCGATACTCGTCATCCACCACCACAAGTTTTTCAATCCTGTGTTGGTGCAAAAGCCGCTTAGCTTCCTTCAAGTCCACGTTTTCAGGAACCGTGACAAGACGACACCCACCATGGTTGGCAGTCATGAGTTCCCGAACTGGTTGCCCGGGATTGGACGCAAATCGAACATCCCGATTGGTCAGTATGCCGACTAATTTATTGTCTGTATTCTCAACGACAGGGAAGCCTGAAAACCCGTTTGATTCCATCAGGGTCCGGACATCCGCCAGTTTCATGTCAGGGTGGATGGTGATGGGGTTAACAACCATTCCGGACTCGAATTTTTTGACCTTGCGAACTTCGTCAGCCTGTTCTTCGGGCGACATATTTTTGTGAATCACCCCGATGCCTCCGGCCTGAGCCATGGAAATGGCGAGCCGGCTCTCTGTCACCGTATCCATGGCGGCGGACAGCAGAGGGATGCCAAGGCCGATATTCTTTGTTAGCCTCGTGGAAGTATTTGTCTCGCTGGGGAGAACGCCAGACGCAGCCGGTTCAAGCAGAACGTCGTCAAAGGTAAAGCCGTCAAGTATTTCCATGTCATCTCCAGACTAGAGTTGACGCTGAAGCATATAGGAGTTTTAGGTCTTGCCAAGTGGTCCTTAGTTAGGGTGATTTTATGAGCAATGCCAGGAAATAGAAAGATCCTGATGACGGGATGCTTAAGCGTGCCGGAAGCCTTGGGCGACAACATAGATCTCGGAGGATTCCGCCCGGCTCGCCGGCGGTTTTGCATGCTTTACAGAACGGAATCGCTTTTTCATCTCAGCGAGGAGACCCTGTTCCGTGCCTCCCTGAAATACCTTTGCGATGAAACAGCCATCCTGGGTCAACACTTCGCAGGCGAACAGATAAGCGGCCTCGACCACAGTCATGATCCTCAAATGGTCTGTGGGTGAGTGGCCGGTGAGGGCGGGCGCCATGTCACTGAGCACCAAATCTGCCCCATCCGGCAGCTTGGATTTCAGCATTTTAGGGGCATCATCAGCCATGAAGTCATGGATCATAATATCGACGCCTGGTAGTGGGTCCATGTTAAGAATGTCGAGAGCGACAATCTCGATTGACCGGCTGGTGTCTGGATCATGCAGGGTCTCCAAAATAACCTGTGTCCATCCCCCGGGCGCGGCTCCCAGATCGACCACTTTTTTTCCAGGACTCAGGAAGTTAAAGAGGCCATTTAACTCAATGAGTTTGTAGGCCGCCCGGGACCGATATCCATCTTTTTTTGCAGCGGCGACATAAGGGTCGTTTAGCTGCCGCTGCAGCCATCTCGTAGAGGAAGTTTTTCGGCGTTTCGCTGTTTTGACCCGGGTATGGAGATTGCGGCCACTGGTTGCGGTTCTGCGTTTTTTACCGTTGCCGGGTCTTTTCCTAACGTTGCTCACTGGGGCGCTTACTCATAATTTCGATTGCGGGCGGGTTACCGGAAACGGGAAGTCCGTCAGCCATCATGAGCTCCAGGAGCATACCTTCGCGCAGGCCCCGGTCGGCGACCCGGAGCTTGCCGACCGGCCAGGTGCGGCAAATAGCGTCAAGAATAGCACAGCCAGGAATAACCAATTCGGCTCGTTCTCGACCGATACATGGCAGGGCGGCTCGTCCCTCGTAATCTAGTTCCGTCAATTGCCGAGAGGTAGCAGAAATATCTTCAAAATTCAATTCCAGTCCATCGATCAGGGATCTAGAATAATAGGGTAGGTTCAAATGCATGGCACCCAGCGTGGTGACTGTTCCAGATGTTCCCAACATTTGGACTAACCCTTCCTGTACGCGCTCATTTATGCGGTTGTTGTCGCAGAAGGTAGGAAGTTTTTTGGCGATGTCGCGCACCATCTTCTCATAGCAATTCTGGTCGATGACGTCGGTACTGCAGTGCTCGGAGAGATTGACTACGCCAAAAGGTAACGAGAGCACATCTGCAATTTCATAACTATCGCCCCGGCCAAGTTTTGACCAGATGAGTTCCGTGCTTCCGCCCCCGATGTCGAAAACTAACGCGTATGGGGATCTCACATCGAGGAGACATTGGCAGCCTGTGATTGCCAGTCGGGCTTCTTCCTGGCAGGAGATTGTCTCAAATTCGAGGTCTGCTTCCCGTTTGATCCGGGCCAGGAAGTCATCACCATTATCGGCTCGACGGCAGGCCTCTGTGGCGATGTTGCGGGTCACACTGACCTTGTTCTCGCGCAACTTCGCGGCGCACACGTTTAGCGCATCGATGGCCCTATTCATGGCCGAGTCAGACAGGCGGCCTGACGAGGCGAGTCCTTCCCCGAGCCGGACAACCCTGGAAAAAGAGGCCAAGACCTGGAATCCCTGGCCGTTGGGTCGGGCTATGAGGAGCCGACAATTGTTTGTGCCCAAATCCAGAGCACCATATATTTTTTGCCGCTGACGACCGTTAAAACCGTATTTTCCGCGCCGCCGCTGGTTAGCTGAATGTCGCCGGGTTGTCATTTTTTTTATTTTTCCCTTTCCCTTGTAAAAGGATAGACTGGAAAATACCGAATGAGAAGTGCTACCGTTGTAAAAATAGGGCTAGAAGTTTTACTTGAAGTGAAGGCCCCGTCACATAGGTGTTCGGTGCTTAGTTAATCGAGCCTATTGTGGGATTAATTTTCGAGCGAACACTCGGCCCTGGGCCGTATCTTCCTCGCGCAAATCTCTTGTCCCAGATATAGTCGTCCAGAATCCAGCTCATAGGGGAGACCAATTATCCTCTTCGAATTTTTGGGCCTTGAGTCTGCGGCAGTGCTCTCAGGTATCGGGACCCCGTTGTCATTAATGTTAAGAGCTCACGTGCCGTAACGGTCGGAAAAGCTGCCGCTATCCGGTAACGCCGTTTGAGCATCCTTAGAATAGGTCAGTCGCCGCCGGTGTTTCCCCTCTTTTGCCCTCCGTCCTCACCAGGTGAGAGTTTTTCCGCTTCTCTCTCTAGTTTTTTGAAGGCCCGTGGTGCAAAAGGAAGTGACGCGATATAAAGGCACATAATCATTGTCAGAGTGAGCCATGGTGCGCTGACAGAAAAGGCGGCTACTAAGCCCACCAGTAGCATGGTGGGCAGGACAAAGCGTTGCGATACCCGGAAGTTCTTGAAGGAAAAGGTTGGGAGTCTGCTGACCAAAAGGAATGCAACGGCAACGATAGTTAAACCGACTACCACGGGATCCCGCACGATTGGAGACTCGATCTGAAATGAGAGGATCAAGGGCAGCAGAACCAAGCCTCCTCCAGCAGGTGCCGGTACGCCAGTGAAGAAATTCTTTGCCCAAGCAGGTAGGTCGGGACCATCAATGTTTGTGTTGAATCGCGCTAGGCGAAGAGCGCAGCAAATGCCAAATAAAAGGACCATAACCCAGCCGATAGGGCCAGCATCCTTCATCGTCCAGAGGTATAAAAGAAGAGCTGGAGCGACTCCGAAACCGATGAAATCGGAGAGACTATCCAGTTCAGCGCCGAACTTACTCGTTCCTCTAAGAAGGCGAGCCACCCGGCCATCCAGGGCGTCCAGCACCGCCGCGACAACCAGCGAGAGGACCGCTGCCTCCCAGTTTTCCTCTAACCCAAATCGTAGCGCTGTGAGACCGGCGCACAGCGCCAGCATAGTCAAAATGTTAGGGATCATCTTGTTAAAGGACTGCCCTTTAAGACGGCCTCGTCGGGGCCTGAACATTAGCGAATTTCTCCAATCCGAGAATCTTCCTGTATGTTAAAGTCTGCGATCACCGTCTCCCCGGCCACTGCTCGTTGTCCTACCGCAACTAGAACAGGCACATCATCCGGGAGATAGACATCAACCCTGCTGCCAAACCGGATTATGCCAAAACGTTCTCCAGTCCGAATGGCTTGCTTCTCCGCGATGTAGCATTTTATCCGCCTTGCGATCAGGCCAGCAATTTGTACAAAAGCGATCTCCGGGCCCTGATCTGTTTTTAGACGGACGCTCTGACGTTCATTAAATTCACTCGCTTTGTCTAGGGAGGCGTTAAAGAATTTTCCAGGACGGTATGCGACCTTTGTAATGGTTCCACCAATCGGGATGCGGTTCACATGGACATCGAATACATTCATGAAGATGGAGACCCGGGTCAGTTCTGACGTGCCGAAGGCGATTTCCTCAGGCGGCACAGCCTTTTTAATCATTTGCACGACGCCATCTGCAGGGCTAATTACAAGCCCTTCTCGCGTGGGGGTGACCCGCGCTGGATCCCGGAAAAAATAGACGCACCAAAGCGTTAAAATGACACCAATCCACCCGGCAGGAAACCAAGCATAAAATAACGCTAACGTTATGACGGCAAAGATGGCGATAAACGGCCAGCCCGCGCGGTTAATCGGCGACAATACA
>CAXFCV010000186.1:0-3687 GCA_964000975.1 uncultured Rhodospirillaceae bacterium
CCGTCAAAAAGGGTATCAGCGGGGGCACCGTTGATCGGGCGTTTCAGAATTTTAAACCTCTCAAACGGGTAGTTGAGCTGGATCGCCGTCAACCTGAATTTACGCTGACATTTACGCAATATCTCAACCGTGTTGTACCCCAGCAACGGGTAAAAAAAGGTCGGCAGAAACTAGCCCAGAACAAACAACTCCTCAATCAAATCGGTAAAAAATACGGCGTGCAGCCGCGCTTCATCGTTGCGCTGTGGGGGATAGAGACAGACTTTGGACGCGTCGACGGAGGATTTTCTGTCATCCAGTCCTTGGCGACATTGGCTATTGATGGACGCCGAAGTAAGTTTTTTAGGGGGCAGCTAATTAGGGCCCTGCGCATTTTGGATGAAGGCCATATCACGCTCGATCGCATGCGGGGATCTTGGGCAGGTGCCATGGGACATTTCCAGTTTATGCCATCCAGCTTTGAAAATTTTTCTGTCGACTATGATGGGGACGGAAAACGCGACATTTGGCGAAATAAACAGGATGCCTTTGCGTCTGCAGCCAACTATCTCTCCCGGTCCGGCTGGGAGGGTGATCAAACTTGGGGGCGCCGAGTCACGGTGCCTGCGGATTTCAATGTTAAGCTTCTGGGTTTGAAGACTCGCAAAAATATGGCGGATTGGCAGTCATTGGGGGTTCGCCGCTCTAATGGCTCGGACCTGCCGTCTCGAAATCTGACAGGGTCTCTTGTAAGAGCAAAGGACCCACAAGCACCAGTTTTCCTGACTTATAATAACTTTCGCACTATTTTGAAATGGAATCGGTCGACGTATTTTGCGGTCGCTGTTGGAACCCTCGCCGATAAAATCGGTGGGCGCTAGGAGGGGCGGGTGGTGTTCGGGGCGTTGGGGGAAATCTCAGTGGGTAGCAGCGTGAAAATGGTTAAGCGAGTAGGCCTTCTGGCGGGAGTGCTTTTTTTGTTAGGCGCCTGTGCACAAACACAGCTTTTGGTTCATACAGCCAAACGAATTTCGGGCCAAGATGTTCAGTCGAAAGGTAAATATAAAATCGGAAATCCATATCAAATCAAGGGAGTATGGTACTATCCGAAAGTAAATTATCAGCATACCGAGACAGGGATCGCGTCATGGTATGGTCCTGGATTTCATGGCAAAAAGACTGCCAACGGTGAAATTTATAACCAAAATGCGCTGACAGCGGCACACCGGACTCTGCCTATGCCATCGTTGGTGCAAGTGACCAATTTGGAGAATGGTCGGTCGCTTCGCCTGACGGTTAATGATCGAGGGCCTTTTGCTCACGGCAGGGTCCTCGATGTGTCCCGACGGGCTGCCCAGCTGCTGGGGTTCCACCGCCAGGGAACCGCTAGGGTCAGAGTTACCATACTAGCGACGGAAAGTCGGCTGCTAGCGCGCCAGGCGCTCAATGGAAATACGTTGGCGCGGACAGGGTCGCCGATCCAGCGCAACACGAAATTACCGAAGGCCATGGTGGCTAGCCGGGGATTGGCGCCGCCGCCAGGTGGACAGGCGGCTCGAGAGAGCCCCGCTGCCCCGAAGAGCAGGGCCGACATCCGACGGTCCTCCCCCCGGGCGCGTTTTAAACCAGAGGATGCAAGGCCCGATGGCACCGTCACCACCGTCGTCGTTGGGCCCTCTGACATGTATATTCAGGTTGGTGCCTTTACTCAGTTTCAAAATGCCCATCAGGTTGCAGCCCGACTCGGCGGTCTGCAGAATGTCACTGTAACGTCGAAAATTGTTGATGGGCTTGAGTTCTTTCGGGTGCGCGCAGGGCCACTTACTGATTTGAAGGAAGCTGATAATTTGCTCGAGACAGTTCTTGGCCTAGGTTTTTCCGATGCCCGGATCACAATCGAATAATCGATCCCACCGTGTGGTCAAACGGCGCCCCGTTTTCGACAACACATTGGTACGTTGAGGGAGAAAATCAGCCACGGAATGACGATAACCCAAGGTCAAACTGGGTTAGGTTCGAGCTTTCCGGCCGAATGCCTCCCCCCCTTGTTAACCATCCAAGCAAATGCTTCAGGTTGATTAATGAGTTTTTTCGACCTAAACCCAAACGGACAGTTATGCACGAGACCGTAATTTGATTAAACAACCCCAACTTCTTCTGGTTGCCGTCTTTATGATGGCTTTTTCTTCACCGGTCCTGGCCTTCGAAACGCTAGGCAAGCAGGCTATATTGGTGGATGCCAAAACCGGCGCTGTTTTGTTTGAAAAGAATGCAGACCAACGTATGCCGCCCTCGTCCATGGGTAAGATCCTGACTGTCTACAAGCTTTTCGAAGCGCTGAAGAATGGTGGCCTATCTCTGACAGATACGTTTAACGTCAGTGAAAAAGCTTGGCGAAAAGGTGGCTCGAAAATGTTTGTGCGGGTAAATTCGCGGGTGAAGGTTGAAGACCTGATCCGCGGCATCATTGTTCAGTCTGGCAATGACGCCACTATTGTTGTAGCGGAGGGGCTTGCAGGATCGGAAGATGCCTTTGCGGGCGAGTTGAACACGACTGCTCGAAGACTAGGCATGACCGCCTCGAATTTTACTAATGCCAGCGGCTGGCCAGATCCAGACCTTTATACAACAGCCAGAGATCTCGCGAGAGCGGCGCTTGCCACGATAAAAAATTTTCCCGAGTTTTACCATTATTACGGAGAAAAGTCGTTCACCTATAATGGTATAAGGCAGGCCAATCGTAATCCAACGCTTTATCGTAAACTGGGCGCTGATGGTCTGAAAACAGGCCATACTCGGGCAGCGGGCTATGGATTGACAACCAGCGCCGTGAGGAACGGTCGGCGCCTCGTCCTGGTGATTAACGGTTTACCCAGTGCCAAGGCCCGCGCTGTGGAGTCGGAGCGTATTCTCGACTGGGGATTTCGGGTCTTTGATAATTACGCTCTTTTCCAGGCGGGAGAAACAGTGATCGAGGCCCAAGTCTGGATGGGGCAACAGGGCACGGTGCCCCTAACTATTCGGGACTCACTTATCTTGACACTGCCGAAAAATGTCCGGCGCCAGATGAAGGTCTCCGTGGTCTATGAACAGCCATTCCCCGCCCCTATTAGAAAGGGGGATCACTTGGCCAACCTCAAAGTCACCATGCCAGGGCGTCAGGCCCAAGGTATCCCCCTCTATGCCGGTAATGATGTGAGGCAATTGGGTTTGTTTTCACGCCTTGGAGCGGCCATCAAGTTTATTTTGTGGGGCGAGAGCGGGTGAGTGATACCGTCGCCGCAAAATTTATCACATTTGAGGGTGGCGAGGGCGCTGGTAAAACCTCGCAGATTAAAAGATTGTCGGCATATCTCGTCGGAATCGGTCAGGCGGTCCTTGAGACCCGCGAGCCCGGAGGGTCCGCCGGGGCCGAGGAGATCAGAAAACTTCTGGTAGAGGGTGCTCCTGATCGATGGGATGCAGAAACCGAGGCCTTGCTACATTTTGCAGCCCGGCGAGATCATTTGGTGAAAACCATAGTGCCTGCGTTGGAGGCAGGAAACTGGGTGCTTTGCGACCGATTTGCTGACTCCACCATCGCATATCAGGGCTATGGACACGGCGTCTCTCGGAGAGCCCTGGACCAACTCTATGACCTTGTCAGCCCGGGCCTCATCCCAGACCTTACCTTCATTCTTGATCTTGCGGTAGACGCTGGGCTTGCCC
>CAXFCV010000187.1:0-11412 GCA_964000975.1 uncultured Rhodospirillaceae bacterium
CCAGGCTCAAAGGAGATAGCCTTGCGCATGAGAACCGCGCCATCATCGCCGCCCCGCACGCGCACCATCGCCATGGGGTCGGACGCCGGGTCGGCGCGACGAGCTCTTAAAATGAGACCATTTGGATCGGACATAGGCGGCAGAAGGAGACGGGGCAGTTTAGTGGGCGCATCGGCCAACACAGTTACTGCTCCTAATCTTTGAAGAGCCGACGCAAAGGCCATCGCATTTCCATGATCAGCCCCATCACTTAACCAAATAATTTGTGGGGTACCTCTCAGGTCAATCTCCCGAATCACGGATAAAGCGGCTTGACGATCGGTGGCCCAGGGTTTGGGCCTCAAGCCCCGCAGGACCTGCCTGGCGTCCGCCGGCGGCATGACGGATTGTTGTGGTCTTTTATCACCTAATCCACCGGGCGCGGTGGTGACAACAGCAACGGATCGGTTTGCGCGTTCCGCTTGGTCCAGCAAATTGCCAAACGTGGTTTGCCGCTGCGCCCAGTTTTTGGCCGCCGTCCAACCATCATCGACGATCAAGACGAGCGTCCCCTCCCCGTCCAGCTGGTTATCCGCATTCAGCATCGGATGGGCCGCGCCCAGGATCACCAGCGTGACTAGCGCCAGCCGCAAAAGGGTAAGCCATAGCGGCGACTTGGCCGCGCTTTGCTCCGGATTGACCAGGGGTATGATTAGCTTGATGGCCGGGAACCGCACGCGGCGAGGGGCCGGCGGGATCACCCGTAACAGCCACCACAGCGCAGGCAACGCTACCAACCCCAGAAGCGCAAACGGGGCAATAAAGGAGAAGGCGCCGAAGGTAAGCATGGCGGATCAGGCTCCTGCCCCGATCGCCGCACCTACATCTTGGGGACCTGCTAGAGAGGTGTAGAGACTGAGCAATGCTGACTCGGGAGAGTTGCTAGTGACGTGGAAACCGCAACTCCACCCGGCACACCGTGCAATGTCGAGGAGCCCCGCTTGATGTGATTTAAGCATCGCCGAGTAGGTGTCCCGAACGCCCTCAACCCGGCCAATTAAGGCCGCCCCCTCATTTTCCATACCTTCAAATTCTGTCCGCCCACGGAACGGCAAATCTTGCTCCGCCGGATCTAATATTTGCAGAACATGGCCATGGACGCCCCGGTCGGCAAACAATCCAATGGCGCGATTGATATCTTCCAACGGTTCCAAGAAGTCGCTCAGGAGCACAAGACGGCCGTATTTGGGAATATCTTCGTAAGGCGGCAAACTCTCAGATACATCCATCCGCGCCGGGTCCAGCCGATCCGACAAGGCTGCCGCCAATAAATTAATCGCCGCTTTCCCCTGAGTCGGCCGCGCCTGTCGACCCAACGGCGCGATCTGCTCGCCTCCCCTTACCAAGAGGGACCCGAGCGCCAGCGTCAGCAAGTCGGCCCGCTCCCGCTTTTCTGGCAGATCGCGCTCCGATTTATACTGCATGGATGGTGAAGCGTCACTCCAGAGCCAGACACTCTGCGCGGCCTCCCATTCATTTTCCCTAACATAAAGCGCGTCGGACCGCGCTGAACGGCGCCAATCAACATGATGGGTGGAGTCCTCAGCCTCATAAGCACGGTACTGCCAAAAACTCTCCCCTTGGCCAGCACGCCGGCGCCCGTGCACCCCCTGGGCCACTGTCGCCGCGACCCGGTCCGCCGCCACCAAAAGGGACGGTAAATTACCGACCAGGGTATCCGCCTGACCTTGGAAGCGGGATATGTAATTTGAAAATTTTGCAGTCATAGCAATTTTATGGACCTTCCAGCGGGCCTAGCCGATTCGAGCAGCCATCAAATCAATGATATTTGCCATAGTGATGCCTTCGGCGCGCGCGGCAAAATTCAGGGCCATTCGGTGACGAAGAATGGGCGGCGCCAGGGCAATGACATCATCCACTGACGGCGCCAATCGGCCGTCGATCACGGCGCGGGCGCGGACAGCAAGCATGAGTGCTTGGCTGGCGCGCGGACCTGGACCCCAGGCCAGCTGGTCATTTACCTCCGACACCTTGCTCGCGCCGGGGCGCCCGGATCGGACCAATTCCAGAATGGCGTTAATCACGCTCCTCCCGACCGGAACAGAGCGTATGGCGCGCTGCGCCAATTTCAAATCATCTGCGGACATAATCCGCTCGGGCGACTGAACGTCCGCGCCTGTGGTTTCTGTAAGAATTTCTCGTTCCGCCTCCAACGGTGGATATTCTATATTTATTTGCATGAGAAAGCGGTCAAGCTGTGCCTCCGGCAACGGGTAGGTACCCTCCTGCTCGAGCGGATTTTGCGTTGCCAAGACATGGAACGGGCTCGGCAGGCTATGATACCGACCAGCTATTGAGACGCGGCTCTCCTGCATCGCCTGGAGAAGGGCCGATTGGGTTCTTGGACTCGCGCGGTTAATTTCATCGGCCATCAGCAACTGGCAAAAAACCGGGCCTTCAATGAACCGAAAGGACCTCTTGCCATTGTCCGACTCTTCCAAAACTTCCGAGCCTAAAATATCAGCAGGCATCAGATCGGGCGTAAACTGGACGCGCCGTTCCTCCAGGCCTATTACTTTACCCAGCGATTCCACCAATTTTGTTTTGCCCAGGCCGGGCACACCGATGAGCAAGACGTGACCCCCGGCAAGTAGCGTGATAAGAGTTTCCTCGATGACGCTATCTTGGCCAAAAATGATCCGGCTAATGGCGCCTTTGGCGTCCGAAATCTGGTCACTCACCGTTTCCAGTTGGGTTACTAGTTTAGACCCATCTTGTTTGGTGGTGACCTCGGCTGTCACAGGTGATTGATTTTCGAGAGCAGGTTCGGTCAAAATTCATCTCCCCTGGTATTAGGTAGGTTCAGGTCTTTATCCGTCATGAGCATCTCTTCAAAAGACAACGCACCCAGGGATATTACGTCCTTCTTTGGTGCAGGAAAAACAGAGAATTATGACAATTCTGCGGATCCTATATCTGTGACGCGTCCACATGAGATACGCGACGATAACGGGCGCTTTCTGTGCGGCGATCTTAACATCCACATCGACCGGGAAGGTACTTGGTTCTATTGCGGCACACCCATTGGCCGCAAAGAACTCGTTAAGCTGTTTTCTACCGTCATCCACAGGGATCGCGATGGTGCCTACTGGCTAATCACACCAGCGGAAAAGGGCAGAATTCGCGTGGAAGACGCGCCCTTCATGGCCGTGGAAATGACCGTCAGCGATGAAGGGCCGGCACAAAATCTGGCGTTCCGAACGAATGTTGACGACATTGTGATGGCGGGCCCCGCCCACCCGATTAGAATTGAAGAAGACTCCCGGACAGGAGAACCCGCACCATACATCTTGGTGCGAGACACGCTGGAGGCCAAACTAACCAGAAGTGTTTTTTATCATTTGGTTGACCTGGGTATAGAACACGATACTTCAAAAGGAAAGAGGTTCGGCGTTTGGAGCGACGGTACTTTTTTTGAACTTGGAAATTTGGAAGGTGTCGCCGAATGACTTGGTCCAAAGAGAACGTGCTGGCAAAGCTCGCTGCCTACCCTGCTGGAGAGGGGCGGCGCTCCAATGAGGATGCTGAGATCGACGAGCTAGATAATGACCAGCGTAATCCTTTTGTTCGCGGCGACAAACCCCTGCGGTCCGCCGCCGTGCTCGTGCCATTAGTCAATCGGCAGGAAGGGGTCACGGTTCTCCTGACCCGACGGTCAGAACACCTAAGCAAACATGCAGGGCAAATAAGCTTTCCAGGAGGCCGTGTCGATGACACCGACAAGGGGCCAACGCACACGGCTGTGCGGGAAACGGAGGAAGAGATCGGTATCGAGCGCCACCAGATAGATATCGTTGGCCAGCTCGACGACTATATCGTCGGCACTGGCTACCTGGTGAGTCCGATTATCGGGTTCATCGAACCGCCCTTCACGGTCGTCCCGCAAGAAGAGGAGGTCGCAGAGATCTTCGAAGCACCCCTCTCCTTTGTCACCCATCCCGAAAACTTTGAACGTTACACCCGACAGTTTGACCAGGGTCTACGTAGCTTCTTCGCGATACAATGGAATGACTATTTTATCTGGGGCGCCACGGCGGGAATGCTCCGGGACCTATCCCAACGGCTGTGGAACGGGCATAATACCGATTTGCCGGCCAGCCGTAGGGCCGGGCGATAAGAAGAGAGTGAAATGAGAATATTTATCCAAATTATACTGCCCCTTATCACCCCGATTGTGATTTACTCACTGTGGGCATATTGGTCCGCAAAACGACATGGAAAACGCATCGCCAATTGGGAAGAAGGCCAGTGGTTCTGGGTCATCATGATAGGTGTTTTTCTCTCTATCGCATCCCTCGTCTATTTCGCGACGGGCGGCGCTGCCACGGATGCAAAATACCAGTCTCCCCGCTTAGAAAATGGACGCGTCGTCCCTGGTCAGCATAACTAGGCCGACTTCTTCTGGTGACGAAACAGAACGACAGCATCGTTGAGTGGCCCGGGGGAGTGGAAGCGAAAATCGTTATAGACGACTGGATGACCAACCCAGATATTCGTGCCGTCATCGACGCAATTGAGGGGGGCGGCGCAGCAATCCGCTTTGTCGGAGGCTGCGTTCGGGACGCCCTTCTGCAGAATAAGATCAAGGATGTCGATCTTGCCACGACGGAACGCCCAGAACGCATTATAAAGCTTTTGGAGAACGCAGGTTTAAAAGCCATCCCGACGGGTATCGAACATGGCACTGTAACGGCGATTTCCGGCACACGAACCTATGAGATTACGACACTCAGGCGGGACGTAAAACCTGATGGCCGTCACTCTGAAGTCGACTTTACTGACGACTGGGAGGAGGATGCCGGACGCCGAGATTTCACCTTTAACACCATGAGTGTCTCTCCAGACGGCATAATATACGACTACTTCAACGGCCTTCAGGACCTCACCAACCGGCGCATCCAATTTGTCGGTGATGCGGAGAAACGTGTCCAGGAAGATCATCTCCGTATTCTCCGGTATTTTCGCTTTATCGCCGTTCTTGGCATGCGTATCGACGACCAATATTCCTATCAGAAATGTATCCAGCATGCGCCCCTGCTCGCCAAATTATCTGGTGAACGCGTTCGCGACGAGCTTTTCAAAATGCTCTTGTCAGAAAATAAATGTGATGCCATCGGCGTCATGATTTCGAGCGGCGTCGCCAGCCATTTTCTGCCAGAGGCAACATCAACCAACCGTTTAAATCGGCTCATGTGGCTGGAGACGTCAGCGATAAAGGCTGGCTCGGTGGGCATCGACCCGGTCCGCCGCTTGGCAAGCATTGTGGAGACGGATGCAACAGGAGCGCGTAAAATAGCCGAGCGCCTTCGTATGTCCAATGCCCAGCGCGATCATTTAATTACATTGGTTGACCCCCCCTGGCAGGCCACTTGGGAAATTCTGGACGACGACCTCCGCACTCTCCTCTATCGAATGGAACCGGCCAGGGTCATTGATCTGTGCTTGTTGGAATGGGCGAACGCTCTGACCAACATGCCGCGCCTGCCCCGGGAACATTCTCGGGCCTGGCTGCGCATCATCGATACCGCCGACGCTTGGGTTGCCGTGGATTTCCCCTTAAGCGGCCGGGACGCCCGTGATCTCGGGCTGGCAGAGGGCCCGCAAATTGCCGAGGTGCTCAAACATGTTGAGAATTGGTGGACTTCGGGCGGCTGCCGCGCCGACCGCAACGCCTGCCTGCGCAGGCTACAAAAGGTGGCGGAAGCCCCCCAGTAAACCATCGACCATCAGGGCCGCTCGTCCCCGAATACGGTTGGGAACGGGCGCCTGTGATCAACACATGAGACAGACGTTAGATGGTTGAGGGGGATGCAATTGCAAGGCAGGATGAAATCGGGCACGATCTGCCTGGAAGCACTGTGAAACAGACAGGCGAAAGGTTGGGGCGTGACAGCAAAACCGTATCACTCCATCCAAGAACTTCGGGACCGGGCCCACTGTAGGGTTCCCAAAATGGCCTTCGACTATCTTGAGGGCGGGGCCGGGAGCGAGGCCAACATCACCCGCAACCGCTCAGCCTTTGACAATATCACCCTGGTGCCGGAGTATTTGCGAGACGTCTCAAAGATCAACCGCAGCGTAGAGGTATTCGGCAAGACCTACAGTGCGCCTATTGGCATCGCGCCTGTCGGTCTAAGCAATCTTATCTGGCCAAATCTGGATATTTCTCTCGCTGCCATGGCGCGGGAGGCAAACATACCCTATGTTCTGAGTGCCGCCGGGACGTCAAGTATCGAGACCATGGCTGACATTGCCGGGGATAATCTCTGGTTTCAGCTATATGTTTCGAAACAGGATGAGATTAGCCTAGACCTGATTCGTCGTTCGCGAGAGGTCGGTATTAGGGTGCTTGTAGTGACCGTCGACATTCCTGTTCCGTCGCTACGCCTCCGCGATATTCGGAACGGATTTACTCTACCCTTCCGCATGACACCCCGAACAGTCCTGGACATCGTCGCTCATCCGAGTTGGGCCATTGGGACCCTTAGAGCCGGCACTCCTCGTTTCGAAAACATGGCGCCTTATATGAAAGAGGCGGCAAGTGGTCAGTCGCTTGCCGCTGCCATGGCCATGCAAAACACTTCCAACCTGGACGCCGATCATATGAAACGCCTACGGGACTTGTGGCCCGGCAAAATGATCATAAAAGGGGTTATGTCACCAGACACCGCCAAAGCCGCCGTGGAGGTCGGGCTGGACGGCATAATTGTCTCAAATCATGGCGGTCGACAGCTCGACAGCGCCCCCGCCACCATCGAAGTGGTGCAAAACATCGCCGATGCGGTTGGCGACCAGGTGACGATCATGCTCGACAGCGGCATACGGACCGGGGGGGATATCGTGAAGGCCTACTGTAAGGGAGCTAAATTTACATTCTCAGGTCGGTCTTTTGTCTTCGGTGTCGGCGCCCTCGGCACCGAGGGCGCGCGCGTACCGCTCGATATTCTAACGGAAGATGTCGACCGGACCCTAGCCCAGATCGGCTGTGCGGACATTCGCGAATTGGGACCACATTATTTATTTGAGAAACATTAAAAGTACCTTTCTTTAACACCTCGAACCTCATCCTCTTAAGGCCAACCGGCCAGAGGTGGGAGCGACATCAAAATAGCGTCCGTGTTGCCGCCAGTCATGAGACCGAATTTGGTGCCCCGATCATGGATGAGGTTGAATTCCACGTAGCGGCCACGTTTGATCAACTGAGCCTCCCGCTGTTTTTCGGTCCAAACCTCGTTCATGTGCCGCCGGATGATGCTCGGATAAATATCTCGAAACGCGCGGCCCACATCCTGCGTAAATGCAAAATCGGCCTGCCAATCGCCGGTGTTTAGATTGTCATAAAAAATACCGCCAACACCTCGTGCTTCTCCGCGGTGAGGAAGGTAGAAATAGTCATCGCACCAGGCTTTGAATTTCGGATAGTACTCTTCATCATAAAAGCCGGTGTCATGTGCCTCACAGGCAACCTTAAATGCGCCATGAAAGTCCTGCGTATCTGCGTCGACGGGGAACACCGGCGTGAGATCGCCCCCACCACCAAACCACTGCTTGGTAGTCACAATCATGCGCGTGTTCATATGAGCGATCGGCATAAGTGGCGAACGCGGATGCGCAACCAACGATATACCAGAAGCCCAGAAGCTTGGGTCATCCTTCGCGCCGGGAATTTGGCCACGAAATTGCTCAGAGAATTCGCCATAAACAGTAGAGACATTGACGCCCACTTTTTCAAATACCCGGCCCCGCATAACTGAAATAACACCACCGCCACCTTGGACGGCATCCCCGTCTTGCGTTGGACGGTTCCATGGGTTTTGCTCGAAAGAGCCTGGTGTCATCTTCGCAAATACATTTTCACCCGCGGCCTCCTTTTCTATTGAGTCAAAAGACGCGCAAATTTCATCACGCAGTTTTTCAAACCATTGACGGGCTGAGGTTTTTCGCGATTCTAGTTGATCGGCCATTTCCTCAAATCCTTGCTAAAATGAAGTAAGGGTTGTTATTCAACGCCCATGACAGACGCGTTACCATCGTTTTAATCACTGTTATACAAATTTATGTTGCTTGATTGTGAAATGCTAATTGACGCAGCGCCTCTCCGGCCACCATGGCCGCGGCAATTGCTACGTTCAGAGACCTCATTCCCGACGCCATAGGAATTACGATACGCTCACTCACCTCTTTATGAACAAAATCCGGTACACCGGCACCTTCACTTCCAACCAATAAGGTATCGCCAGGCGCAAATTCGTATTCTAGATAAGATAAATGAGCGTGAGTTGTAAGTAGAACAAGGCGACCTAATTGCCCATGACGGCCTCGCTGAAAGGCACCCCAAGATTGATGCCGGACATAATTCACGCTGTTGAGGTAATCCATACCCGCGCGTTTAAATTTTTTGTGTGAAACCGGAAACCCACATGGTTCTATAATGTCGGCCTCCATACCTAAGCAAGCAGCCAGGCGCAAAACAGAGCCAGTATTCTGGGGAATGTCTGGCTGATACATTGCTATTCGCAAGTTTGTACTGTTTTTCATCTGAGCAATAAAATCCAGGCTGTATTGCTTTTTCGGTTGCTGGCCCTCAAATCGGCTATATATATGGTTGAGAGGAGTAGCGGCTAAGATTTAGACTCGGTCCTATAAGCCAAGTGTTGCTAAAATTTTGAGAGTTCGTGGTCTCTTTTAGAAATTTGGGTCGACTGGTGATACACCAACAAAGCACATGTTTTCTTCAGTGGAAACAAGATGTAAAATAAAAGTGCCCATATCACTGCGAAGAACAATAAAAGCACTATTAGTAGGGTAAAGGAATTACAAATGACAGGTTCAACAAATGATCAAAAAGTTGAAACCGAAAATGGTGATGGTACCGAAACGCGTCGAGACTTTCTGCTCATATCCACAGTGAGTGTTGGTGCTGTTGGGGCTGCCATGGCAGCTTGGCCGTTTATCGACTTAATGAATCCCTCGGCGGACGTTTTGGCTTTGGCGTCGACGGAGATTGACCTTTCTTCAATTGAAGAGGGCCAATCGATTACGACTATTTGGCGAGGAAAACCCGTTTTCATTAGAAAACGAACCTCTGCAGAGATAGATGCGGCCAGTGATGTCAAGATGGTTGACTTAAAAGACCCGGAGGAAGACGCGACTAGAGTTCAAAAACCTGAATGGTTAGTAATGATTGGTATTTGCACCCATCTAGGCTGCATACCACTCGGGCAAAAAGCCGGTCAGGTCAAAGGCGAATACAATGGTTGGTTTTGCCCCTGCCATGGATCTCACTATGATACTGCTGGTCGCATTAGAAAAGGGCCTGCTCCAAAAAACTTGGAGATCCCACCTTACAAATTTATCGATAATTCATTAATACGAATAGGTTAAAATTTAAAATGACAGCGCCAACCTGGAAAAATCCTCTGGTGAAATGGGTCGATACAAGGTTGCCTATTTTCACCTTTATGCATCATGACCTGATCGATTATCCCACTCCAAAGAACCTAAACTACATGTGGAATTTTGGTTCGCTTCTCGGGATAATTTTAGTGATCATGATTGCAACGGGAATTTTTTTATCCTTCAACTACACAGCCCATGTTGATTTGGCTTTCGACAGCGTTGAGAGGATTATGCGGGATGTAAATCATGGCTGGCTGATTCGGTACTTGCACATGAACGGAGCCTCCATGTTCTTTTTGGTGGTGTACATTCATATTTTCCGCGGTTTGTACTATGGCTCATACAAAGCACCGAGGGAACTCCTTTGGATAATAGGAGTGGCAATACTTCTGGTCATGATGGCAACGGCCTTTGTCGGATATGTGCTTCCTTGGGGACAAATGAGTTTCTGGGGCGCAACGGTAATAACCAATCTATTTTCCGTAATACCCTTTGTTGGCGATAAAATTGTTATCTGGTTATGGGGAGGGTTTGCTGTCGACAACCCGACACTTAACCGGTTTTTTTCACTTCATTATTTGTTGCCATTCATAATATTTGGGCTGGTTTTCATTCATATCTGGGCATTGCACACTGCGAAATCTAACAATCCCCTGGGAATTGATATCAAGGGAGATCAGGATACAATTCCATTCCACCCGTACTACACGATCAAAGACTGTTTTGGTTTTGGGGTCTTCTTGATAATATATCTTGGAATTACCTTGTTTACCCCAAACCTTTTGGGACATCCTGACAACTACATTCGGGCGAATCCCTTGGTTACACCGGCGGAAATTGTGCCCGAATGGTACTTCCTCCCGTTTTATGCAATTTTGCGAGCCGTTCCGGATAACTTTATAGATATTTTTGGTGTTCTGCCGGTCATTATCGACGCAAAAACCTCGGGTGTGATCCTAATGTTCGCATCTATTTTGATTTTATGCCTTTTGCCTTGGCTGGATCGATCAAAGGTTCGTAGTGCAAGATTTCGACCAATATACCGGCAGTTATTTTGGATTTTTCTTGCTGATTGTCTGGTCCTAGGTTGGGTCGGAGCCAAACCGGCAGAAGGAACAATGCTCATAATTGGCAGGGTCGCTACCTTTTGGTATTTTTTCCACCTTTTGATTCTGGTTCCGTTCGTCTCAAAATGGGAAAAAACAAGAGATTTACCCGAGAGTATCAACTCAGCGGTGCTGAGCAAACGCGCAGAAATGCAGGTTCCAGCCGAATGAATATGAAATCCACGATTACGAGGCTGGGCGCGATCGTGCTCTTCGCCTCTTGGTGCACCTCAGTACAAGCTGCAGGGGGCGCCACACCGCCACCAAAGCTTGACTGGTCATTCCAAGGCCCCTTTGGGGTTTTCGATCGAGCACAGCTGAAAAGAGGGTGGCAGGTTTATAATGAAGTCTGCTCCGGATGCCACTCAATAAACCAAATATACTATCGCCATCTTGAGCAAATTGGATACTCTTCGGATGAGGTCAAGAAACTTGCTGCAGAAGCTGAAGTCCCAGCTGGACCAAACGAGGACGGCGAAACACATGAAGATGGTGACGTAATTGTCCGTCCGGGAAAGCCATTCGATAAAGTCAAAATGCCTTTCCAAAACGATTCGGCGGCGCGGGCGGCCAATAATGGTGCGCTCCCGCCAGATCTGTCCTTGACGACCAAAGCTCATCCTGCTGGTGTTGACTATATATCCGCTGTTCTGACTGGTTATAAGGAACCACCCTCAGGTTATAAAATGAATGAGGGGATGTATTACAACGCTTTTTATGCTGGCAAACAAATAGCTATGCCGAATCCGCTTAGTGATGATGCAGTCGAATACGTCGATGGAACGAAAGCAACTGCGCAGCAAATGGCTGTCGACGTCTCAGCATTTCTGGCTTGGGCAGCAGAGCC
>CAXFCV010000188.1:0-1637 GCA_964000975.1 uncultured Rhodospirillaceae bacterium
AAGATTAAAAGCAATGCGATAATTACCCTCAAACTGGGCCGCTAACTTTTTCTTAAAAGCCCGCGTGCTGTGCAGACGAGCGACCTCATATTCGTCTTTGTAGGCCATCAATTTATAGAGCCCTCGCGCAACAGCTTCTTCTAGCTCGCGGGCACCACGTCCAACAGCTTGCTCTGCAGCATGCACCTCTGCTACACGGCGCCTGTATCTATCTCCGTAAGCCTGGTTCTGATATGCTGCCAAATCAGCTGTTTTAGCGGTAATAAACCCGTCTAAATCAAACGCCACATTGCCCGTCAGCTCTCCAGTAAAGCCAGCGACGCGGGCCACATAACCAGTGTCAGCCGCGGCGGCCCGCCCCCAGGAAAAAGCGCGCTGGTTGCTCTCAACTGAAACGCCATTTAAATCAATCGCTTTTTGGATTGACCCCAGGCTCAACGGGATAAACCCATGCTGGAAGGCATATCCCATCATGAAAATATTTGACGAGATGCTGTCCCCCATCAGTTGCGTGGCCAGATACGTCGCATTGATAAAACGAGTGCGCTCCGTCCCAATCCGCGCCCGGATAATATCCGTGTACCCCGCCGCCGAGAGTGGCATATCTGGACGTTCGGCAAATGCCGCCAATGGCACAAGGTGATCATTGATTAGGGCCGTCGTACGGTCGCTGCTCATGGAATTGACGGCTGCTTTGCCCGCCGCCACGACCATATCGAACCCAAGAACCAGGTCTGCCATCCCTGTGCCGACACGGGTGCCGAAGACTTGCTCCGGATCATCTGACAATCGGACATGGCTCATAACGGCACCATTCTTTTGGGAGAGCCCCGTCTGATCCAAAACAGAGCATCCCATGCCTTCAAGGCTTGCCGCGGTTCCGAGTAGGGCGCCGGCGGTGATAACGCCGGTTCCACCGATACCGGTCAATAGAATGTTATAACTTTGGCCAGCGCTTCTCCTCACTGGGAGCGGCAACCCATCTGCAGGGTCAATGTCATTACGCCTGGCAGGATCAGCGCGTCTAGGAACGCCCCCATGAACAGTCACGAAACTTGGACAGAATCCGTCGGCGCAACTGTAATCCTTGTTACAGGAAGACTGATCAATACGCCTTTTGCGTCCAAGCTCAGTATCCAAGGGCTGAACCGCGACACAGTTAGAACTCGCATTGCAGTCGCCGCAACCTTCACACACCTCATCATTGATGAACATACGCTTGGGCGGATCCGGGAATTGATCTCGTTTCCGCCGCCTACGTTTCTCTGCCGCACAGGTTTGGTCATAAATAATTGCGGTGACGCCGGGCTCCTCACGGAACTCAAGTTGCAGACCTTCAAGCTCCCTTCGGTGATGAATTTCTAACATGGGCGCCCAGTTCACTTGATCTGGATATTTATCAGGCTCGTCAGTCACAACGGCAATACGCTGGACACCTTCGGCCCATAGCTGGTGCGAAATTTTCCAAGGAGATAAATCGCCATCCATCGGCTGGCCACCGGTTAGGGCTACCGCGTCATTGTAGAGAATTTTATAAGTAATGTTGACGCCAGACGCGACGGCCGCCCGGATCGCCATGAGGCCGGAATGAAAGTACGTTCCATCGCCAATATTTTGAAAGATGTGCTTTTCAGAGG
>CAXFCV010000189.1:0-3579 GCA_964000975.1 uncultured Rhodospirillaceae bacterium
ATAAAGTCGAGCTCCTCAGCACTTTTGATGACCTTAATGCGGTCCATCAGGTCCGAGGCCTCCACGTACGTAGCTTTGGGGAGTGCCTTTTTAACATAATCTACCAGGGCGTAAGACATTTGATAGGTGCCGACCAGGCCAATGGTGCCAGTTTTGTATGGCGCCAGGGCTAGGCATGCGAGCTCTGGATCATAGTCCCGTGTATAGGGCGCGGACTCATAGGATGGCGTCGTCAGCATCCGCTTAACGCCCCGATGGATGCCGTCCGATCCCGCTGGGTCCAATTCCCGATCTAGGCCAAAAGGTCCCTGATGAATTTGGGTCATAAAATCATCGCGCGGGAATATCACGGTGTTGGGATACCCGTTGGTGGCGGGCGCGTCGGTCACGTATTTAGTGTAACCTCCCATATGGTCGTTATTGTTCTGCATTAACAGGACATCAATACCCGCTTGATCCATGGCATCGCGGATGGCGGCCCACCGGCGCTCCATTTCCTCGGTGGAAATAGGCCGGTTGATACGATCGGACATTTTACTCACGCCAATCCTCCCTGTGTTTCAGATTAATGTTCAACCGGGTTTCACAATATTAATCATATTTTGCAACTTGCCGTCCACATAGGCCCGTAAATTTGGCTCTATAACAGTTAAAATTTGTTCCGCATACATATCGCTTCGCCCGCCGATGAAGGGCGTGATAAAGACGTTTTCCATTTCCCAGAGTGGATTGTCTTCCGGCAGCGGCGAGACATCGAAAACATCCAACCCCGCCGCTGCAATGCAGCCAGATCTAAGGGCTTCAATGAGAGCTACTTCATCCACGACACCACCCCGGGCCACATTTATGAAACAGGCTGTGGGTTTCATGGCATCAAAAACGTCTTTATCGATTATTTTATCCGTGTCTGGCCCATATGGCACCAGAGCCACCAGGAAATCTACCTCAGCAACAGCTTCGGTGATTTGATCGCGAGAAAAAACTTTATCGATCCCCTCAACTGGTCGGTCCGTCCGGGAAATGCCATATACGGTCATGCCAAGCGCCTTGAAACACCTGGCCATGTGTTCAGCAATAGCGCCAAGACCCAGGATCGCCACCCGCCGGGTATCCAGCACATGGGGTAAAAACCTATCCCACGTATGGGTCTCTTGATTTTTTGCGAGGCGCCTGACTTGACGGTACAGCGCCAGCATATGCAGGAGAGTCATTTCCGTCATCTGCGGACCGTGAATCCCTCGGCCATTGGTTAATATCACATCCGGTCGCCCGGCAAGTGGTTCAGTCAGGTGATCCGTGCCGGTAATGTTGCACTGCATCCATTTCAGGTTTTTTGCGATGCCAACTATTTCGGGGGTCAACCAGCGGCCAATGGAAATGATGACCTCCGCCGACGGAACATCAGCTATCGCAGCGTCACCATTTTCCGCATACTTGAATGTTACATTCGGGAATCGAGGCTCAAGGTGATCCCGATATTTTCCGTGCTCCTCATCAACGATCAAGATGTTGGTCATCGACCTCTCCGCGTTCCGGTTTTTTTATTTCTTAAACACCCTCTTTTTGTACGGCTATTGTTATCAAACTGGAGAGACCGCCAGGATCCCAGCCAGCCAAAAGGGTGGGCTGTCGCATCCTATTGCTGCTCCAGGCCTCCGCTCGCGGCTAGACAGCTTAAAAATACGCTTGGCCGGGCCCGACAGTCGGGTTCCATTCACAGTCCCCAAACGGCCCATCTCCGCCATTTTCCACATAAGCAACCCGCCCATCGTTGGTTTTCCCGCCAACCAAGGCACGATGCAGCCAATCCACAACGTAATGATGGCAATCAAGGCCGCCTAAATTGGGAATGCCCCATAAAGGATGGAATTGATCTTCGATGACCCACATCTCCTTCCGACATGTCAGATCACCATAAACCTCGATGGCATCCTCGAGGGGGCAAAGTGGATCGAACTCCCCGGTCACCAGTAACGTCGGGCAGGTGATTTTATCTGCATAGCCCTTAACAGTCATTTTCTCGGCCATTGCATCAAACTCGTCCTCATCGTCCATACCCGCCATGTACATGAACACCTGCTTGAAACGAGGTGACGACTGGGAAAAAATCGTGTTGTTAGGATTGAAACAGGCCACGCCGCTGGCGATCGCGGCAGCTCGATGGTCATAGCTTGCAAGCCGCAGCGACCAATAACTTCCCATGCTAATCCCATAAATTCCGATTTTATCGCTATCTACCTCCTCGCGGCCCTGCAAGTAATCGATAACAGCGGCGCCGGCTCGCTCGTAGTTGTCTCCAACCGCTCGGATTTTCTGAATGTTTGAATTTCCCTGACCAGGACCATCCATAGATAAAATATGCATACCGCGGGCAATCGCAGGATTATTGATGACTTTGGGAAATGCTTCTTTGGTTTGATCCATCCCCGGCACGTAAATTACACACGGGGCTTTGCGACGATCAGGCAATAGATGAAGAAGACAGGAAATGGTTTTACCGTCATCAAATGGGACCTCCACCCGTTCAATTGGATACGGGGCCGTGGCGCTTCGTCTATCTACCATCTCCGATAGCTTGTCATAGGTGGCAATTTTCACGGGATTATCATCATAAAAAATAGGATGTTGAGACATCCTGTAGGCTTCAATGGCGTGGTCATAATGCTCTGCGGCCGTAGCATCGAAGCCTTGCTCTTGGGCTTGCTTTCCTAAAGTCTCATCGTGTTCCGCTTTCTGCCTCCACATCTTAGGTAACATTCGGTAGTTGTGAGCCCGTTTTGGCGTCTCCCAATCATCCCTCTCAAAATTCTGAACCCGTCCCCGCATATTAAGTGCAAGGTCAAGCATCCACTGCTGGTTATCGCGCTTTGTTCTCAGGTTATTCACCGACATAGCTATCACTCCCTGTTGTTTCTCAGTCCACAAATTGACCTGTTTGACTGATCGCTCATATGCCATATCAGGTCTTGAAATCTCATTTGGGTCAAGCCTTTCCCTGTAATTTTCATGGGCAAAACTGTATTCTCTTCCGCTCTACGTCCAATTGGGCGTAAGCTTTTTCCCAAACGTTGCAGATCCATTTAAAGGTTCTCTGGCCAAGTCTCGATAGGCGGTCTAAGTACAAGATCAGATTTTCTGCAGGGATAGAAAACATGAGTGTGGATACCATAATTCCTCGGCGTTGCTTGCTCTACATGCCGGCCTCCCGCCCAGAGATGTTCCCAAAAGCGATAGAGAGCGGAGCAGATGTCGTTTGTGTCGACTTGGAAGATGCAACGGCGGATCGGGATAAAGACGGGCTGCGGCTAGACGCCATCACCTTGGCCGCCACAAACAAAAACCCTAAAGTCGAGAGCATCCTGCGCATCAATGGACTTAGAACCCGCGAGGGGCTTCTTGATCTTGCTGCACTCGCCACACAGAAGCGCGTGCCGGACGGCATCCTCATACCAAAAGTTAGATCGGCGGAAGAGGTTCGGATTGTCCGTGACGTAATAGGAGTGGCACACCCGGGCCTTGGAATACACGTGCAACTCGAAACAAATGATGGTCTTGAGAATGCACGAGAGATTGCCAAAG
>CAXFCV010000190.1:0-7526 GCA_964000975.1 uncultured Rhodospirillaceae bacterium
CAGCCAACTCACCGATCGCTTCCAGCTCCGACAGCTGATCGACAGGTATATCTCGGGCATCGCTCATGCTATTTTTCCAGAATTATCGCCATCCAATAATTGTCCGGCTGCGGCACGCGCCGCATCGGTGATCTCGGCACCTGCAAGCATACGAGCGATTTCTTCTTTGCGTGCATCTGGATCCAGGGCCTGCACCGATGTCTGCGTTGTGTCGTTGTCACCGGATTTTGTGATCCGCCATTGCTGATTTGCCATTGCCGCGACCTGTGGAGAGTGGGTCACTGCCATGACTTGTAAGTCTTCGCTTAAGCGGGATAACCGGTCGCCCACCGCCGCCGCAGCCGCGCCCCCAATGCCAGCATCCACTTCGTCAAAAACTATACTGGTTACAGAGTCCGCATCGGCTAAAACGACTTTTAATGCCAGCATGATTCTCGCCAATTCGCCGCCAGACGCAATTTTATGGAGCGGGCCCATCGCTGTATTCGAGTTGGTCTGTACTTCAAACGTCATTCGCTCACAACCGCTTGCCCCCCAATCGCTCTCTTCGAGCACCTCGATGCGGGAGCGGAAAATCGCCGCTTCCAATTTCAACGGCGGCAACTCGGCCTGGACCGCTTGATCAATGGCCTGAGCGGCTTTCACGCGCCCTTCCGTCAAAAGCTTTGCGGCCGCTAGATAAGACGTTCGCGCTTTTTGCGCCTCATGACGTAATTCCTCAAGGTTTTCCGACCCCGAGTCCAGACCCTTAAGGGTGGCTTCGAATCGATGGCGCAGGGCTGGCAAAGCCGCTACCTCCACGCCATGTTTGCGGGCTAAAGCCCGCAATGCGAACAGCCGGTCCTCCACCTGTTCCAATTGGGATGGGTCCATATCAACGGACCCGGCGGCGCTCTCCAGCTCCGCCAAGCCATCTGTAAACTCTACCAGGGCCCGGTCCAACGCATTGGTTGCCGCATCCAGCTTGCCGCCCGCTTTGTTCCGGCAGCGTTCGAGTTTTTGCAAGGCCGACCGCAGGCTGGACTCGACGCCCGCTCCGGAATTGAGATCTTCAAACGCCTCATTAAGACTTTGAATCAAATGTTCTCCATGCATCATGACAACACGGGTTTGAGCCAATTCTTCTTCCTCATTTTCCTTTGGGTCGATGGAGACCAACTCATCCACGGCATGTCTCAGAAATTCCTCATCTTTTTTTGCGGCCTGCAGGTCTTTCATCGCACGATTGAGCTCTGTTTCGGAGGATTGCCATAAAGTGTGGCATTCCGAAACGCGTGCAAGCTTTGGCTCCAATTTTCCATAAGAATCGACATAGCTACCGTGCGTTGCCGGGTCCAGGAGCCCGTGGACCTCCATCTGACCATGTACCTCGACTAAATAACCGCCAATTTGACGAAGAAAACTAACACTCACAGGCTGATCATTGACGAATGCTCGGGATCGTCCATCGTGTTTGACCACTCGGCGGAGGATAATTACGCAATCGGTGTCTATACCTTGGTCCTCAAGTAAAGTCCTGACCTTTGGATTATCAGGCATGTCGAATTCCGCGGTAACGGTGCTTTGAGTTTGCCCTTGCCGGACCAGATCTGCATCTGCCCGCATACCAGTGGCCAAACCGAGAGAGTCCAATAAGATTGATTTTCCGGATCCGGTTTCGCCCGTCAGAGCCGATAGTCCACCCTCAAACTGCAAATCTAAGCGTTCAATGAGCACGACGTTGCGGATTGAGAGCGTTCTAAGCAATTCGCAAGCCTCCACATGGCCAGCTAAATCGGGTTAGATGCCCGTTAGAAGGGCCAATACCACGGCGACTTTTTACGTTCCGGTTCGCGGATTTTTTTATTCTCAACAATTTCATAGGTATCTATATACCATTCGGTACCTGGAAAATTGTGTCCCAATACAGCAGCTGTTTTCTTGGCTTGATCTACGAGTCCAAGAGCTAAATACGATTCCGTTAGACGGTGCAAGGCCTCCGGTACATGGGTGGTCGTCTGAAATCTGTCTACAACCGACCTAAAACGGTTGATCGCAGCGAGATATTGACCTTGGCTCTCATAATAACGGCCGATCTCCATTTCCTTGCCGGCCAGATGATCGCGTGTTAGGTCGATTTTCAGTTTTGCGTCGCGGGCATATTTACTGCGAGGAAACCGGAGAACGACGTCGTTGAGCGATTTCAAGGCGAGTTCGGTGATTTTTTGATCGCGGCCAACATCTGAGATCTGTTCGTAGTAGCAAAGTGCTTTAAGATAGAACGCGTAAGGCACATCCTTATTTGATGGATGCAACTGAACGAACCTGTCCAAGATGATAATGGCCTCGTCATATGCATTATCTTGATAATTCGCGTAAGCAGACATCAGCTGCGATTTGGTCGCCCACACGGAATAGGGATGTTGGCGGTCCGCCTCATCAAACGAGGCGGCAGCAGCGCTGTAGTCGCCTGTTTTCAGCTTATCAAGCGCTTTATTGTAAAGCTCTTCAACTGGTTCTTCAACATAAGCATTATCGTATTTAGCCGCGCACGCTGCGAGCAACAGCATAGCCACGATCACGGCACATAAATTTTCCAAACGCACTTTAATCATTCCGTGCATATTTCCACTAAAGTCCTGATCTCGCCTCATGCGCAAGCTTCTACCAGCCTCCCTGGGCAAATCAAGAGGTTCTAAATTATGATGCGCAAGCCCAAGGGCGCTCGATCAGATGTCAATATAGCATGCTTCGTCACCACGCCATAGGTGATTACTGCATGCTTCGGATGCCAAAATGACGACTCGACCATATTAAGTTTTATTTGAGAACAACGGGCAGTAGGGAAAACTAATTGGCAACCACGATTGGCTGAGCGTCCCCCACTGCTAAAGGGTCGCGCTTTTCCGACATCTCCAAATCCTTTTCAGTCAATGCGACCCGCCGCCAGGCAGACGTGTCTGAAAATAGCGCTTTGAGAACCTCGTTGGTCAAACGATGGCCAGCCTTAAAGCCGCGATAATGTCCTCGAATGGGCGCCCCGCACAGATATAGATCGCCAACCGCGTCCAATACTTTGTGCCGGACAAATTCATCCGAAAAGCGCAGACCGCCCTCGTTCAAAATTTTGTCGCCATCTACAATTACCGCGTTTTCCAGTGAACCCCCAAGTCCCAGTCCTGCAGCTCGAAGGGCCTCCACCTCATGGACGAATCCAAAGGTCCGGGCGCGGGCAATTTCCTTTTTAAAACTCCCATTGACGAGCGGAATAGATATTTTCTGACGCGCAACCGCATCATCAGCAAATTCAATTTCAAAACCGACGGAAAAACCATTGCTCGGCAGAAGCTCGGCAACCTTGCCATCCACTTCGACCCGGACTGGTTTCAGTATTTCGATGACCTCGCGTGGGGCGTTCAATTCTTCGATACCCGCACGCTCAATCAGAGAAATAAACGGCTGCGCGCTGCCATCCATTACCGGCACTTCGGGACCATCAAGCTGAACAATCAAATTATCGACATGCGAGCCAGACAAAGCCGCCATCAAATGTTCAACGGTCGCAACGATAACCCCCTCTCCATTGCCGAGCGTGGTGCACATTCGGGTATCTACCACATTATTCCAACAGGCTAAAAATTCCGGCGTTCCCTCTAGATCAGTCCGTTTGAAAACGATACCACTACCTGCGGGCGCGGGACACAGCCTCATCTCGACTGTACGACCGGAATGCAGACCAACTCCGCCGCAATCAATCGCACGAGCAAGCGTTGTCTGATGCTGGGAGAGCTTGAGATCCTCCGCAATGGACATTGAGGAGGAATCCGGCAGACAAGAGGTCCCGATATTATACATTCGTTTTATACACTAGTTCGGTCATGGAGATACTCTAGTTCGTTCGAAAAATTTCCGAGTGATTCCCGTCGGATATTCTATTCACTCGGTTAATCACAGGCTCTTTTCCACACCTCTCCTCCCTATGCGTGAAACAAAGAACTGCATCATAAATACAGATGTCACCGATCCCGCTCAAATCACTAATTATTGCAAAATATTACCTATGAATATGATAAAATTTAATTAGCCTGACGGCGTAAAAATGCTGGAATATCGAGAAGGTCTTCCTCTTCTTGAGGATCCCTCAGGATGCTCTCTGTTGGAAGATCCTCAATAAATGTCGGTTCTTCAATGTCCCCCGCCGCATCATTCTCCATGGATAGGCTTTGAACCGACTCGGATGATGCAACAGAACCAGTATCCGAGACTATTTCAGGATGAGAGACCTGCTCGGACCTTGGTCGTGGAATAGTATCGACCTGAGCCTCGTTTTGGGATTCAGCCTCTGGAACCAGCTCTGATATTCTTTGAGGTTCAGAATCTTGTTTAGAGGACGGTTTTATTTCTGCCTGTTCCCTGGCAACCAGCTCGGGAGATATATCGGCTGTCGCGGTTTCAACCGAGGAAAACTCGCCTTGCAATTCAGCTGGCTCGCCTTGAACCGTGTCTCTCAACTCTGGCGCATCGGTGCCCCCCCCAATGCTGGCAACACTTGGCTTAATCTCCGAGGTCTCGGTCGATTCAGATGCCAGGGCAGCAAATGGCGGCGCATGCGCGGCTCGGTCCTTGCGTTCGGCACGCCGCTCACCAAGCGTCACACCCGTAACCCTCTCAAACAGACTCAGGCCAGTCTTTTTAGCGGACTTTACCTCCGTTTTATCAATACCAGCGTTCATGATTTCAGCCGCTGCAAATGGATCAGCGCGTTTATCCTGATCCGCGGAGACCTCTGCAGGCGGTGCGGGAATGAAAACACCTCCCCCGTTTACTGCTTCGGCGGGAGACCCATCTGGCGTGCTCTGGTGCGTCGGCGATGTGCACGTGGCCTGCGGTTCAGTTACCTTGGTCACATGGTCAATCAAATCCTGTTGCTCCGGCGCAGTTTCTTCCGGCAGAGATATCTCTACAGTCTGCATAACAGGGTGCTCTAACATCGCCGTTCCCGAAACGGGCAAAACTTTGTCAGGCTGAGCTGAGGGTGAATCTGCGACCGATAGAGGCGCTGATGAGGGGACCGTTACAGACGATAACGTGGGTATGTCCGTAGCCTCTGTGCCCTGGTGCGCAACCGATTTTGGTCGCACGCCAGCGGCAGACTCAATTCCGGTAGCGACGACGGAAACCCGGACACGACCCTCAAGAGTCTCTTCAAACGTCGATCCGAATATGATGTTTGCGTCTTCCGCCACCTCATCTCTAATCCGGTTTGCTGCTTCATCAACCTCGAACAGGGTAATATCACTTCCAGCGGTAATATTAATCAGAACACCTTGGGCACCAATCATGGATGTGTCATCCAACAGCGGATTAGCAATGGCGGCTTCTGCAGCCTCAATCGCTCGTCGCTCACCCTCTGCTTCACCGGTTCCCATCATGGCTTTGCCCATTTCGCTCATAACGGACTTGATATCAGCAAAATCTAAATTAATGAGGCCGGGCATGACCATCAGATCCGTGACCCCGCGGACGCCAGAATAAAGAACATCGTCGGCCATCTTAAATGCGTCAGCAAAGGTGGTTTTTTCATTCGCGATACGAAATAAATTTTGGTTCGGAATAATGAGAAGCGTATCAACATATTGTTGCAGCTCTGCAAGTCCGTCCTCCGCAGTCTTCATTCGGTTCGCCCCCTCGAATTGGAATGGCTTGGTCACCACGCCAACCGTGAGTATACCCTGATCGCGAGCAGATTTTGCGATCACTGGCGCGGCACCTGTGCCTGTACCACCGCCAAGCCCTGCAGTAACGAAAACCATGTTGGAGTCATGCAGGTGAGCCAAGATTTCCTCCAAAGACTCCTCTGCCGCTGCTTGTCCGATAGCAGGATTGGAGCCTGCGCCCAAGCCTCTTGTCACTTCGGCGCCCATCTGAATACGCCGCTCCGCCGAGGAATGGGATAATGCCTGAGCGTCAGAATTCGCAACAACGAACTCGACCCCTTCCAAACCCATTTGAATCATATTATTTACTGCGTTCCCACCCGCGCCCCCAACGCCAATGACAGTAATTCGCGGTTTTAGTTCCCGTGAGCCTGTGGGGTTTGGTACTGTTAAATTAATTGTCATTTCGACCTCCAAATCTCAATTTTATACCACCGTCTGCCAGGCCAGGATCTGCGGCCGACAGACAATGCTTTCAGAAGTATGTTGATGCGCCATCTCCTGACGCCTTACTGACTTAAATATTTTCACGTAACCATTGCCCCAGACGACCGAAACGGCCGACCGGCGCCTCCAAGGACCGGGTTGTCGGCACCGCCGCTTCTGACCGGTCAGACAAAGCAAAATCAATTAGCCCGGCGCAGACGGAAAAGGCCGGTCCATTAGCAGAGTCAGCCAAACCGGTGATGTTGACCGGCCGGCCGAGTCGGACTTGTTTATCGAGTATCGCTGACGCTAGCTCCCCAACGCCCGTCAATTGGCTGGCCCCACCTGTAAGGACAACGCGGCGTCCGGCAATTTTATTAAACCCGGTTTCATCCAACCGATCTCGGAGAAGCTCGAATATCTCCTCAATCCGGGGTCGAATAATGCCCACGAGCATCGAGCGGGGAACTTGATTGGATCCGCTCTCTTCTTCGCCGACGAGAGGAATTTTAAAATGCTCCTTGTCATCTGACGGCGTCGAATTGGCACTGCCATACAATGTCTTCATTCGTTCGGCATAAGCCACGGGCGCTGAGAGACCGCGGGCAATATCATTGGTCACGTGGGCACCACCGACAGGAAGGCTATCAACGAAAAGAACCTCACCGTCAAAGAAAACAGACACGGTGGTGGTGCCACCCCCCATATCGATACAAATTGAACCAAGTTCCTTTTCATCCGCAACAAGACAAGACATGCCCGCCGCATAGGGCGCGATTACAATCGACTCGATCTCTAAATGGCACCGGTGGATACAAGACTCCAAATTCCGCATGGCGCTGGCAGCAGCGGTCATGACATGCATGTTGACGCCGAGCTTCTCACCAAACATGCCGCGCGGGTCCCGGACACCCCGGTTACCGTCAATGCTGTAACCTACCGGCAGCGTATGGATAACCTGTCGGTCAGCGCTTTGTTGTGCATGTAACCAAACCGGGTCCAAAGCCCGCTTGAGGTCTGCATCCCCAATTTCGTGGCCCGATATGGAGACGTCGAAAGAAATTAACTTAGAGTCAGGAACTCCCCCGGAGATGCAAACCGTCACCTCACTCACGTTTTCGCCTGCCATTTGCTCAGCGGCCTCTACAGTCATGCGAATTGAATGCTCCACGGCATCCATATCTGTGATGTTGCCGTTCCGCATACCCCGGGCAAGCTGGTGACCAATGCCGACGATTTCAATGCCACCTTCCGTCGTCGCCTGTCCGATAAAGCAGGCAATCTTGGTAGAACCCACATCGACTGCCGTTACCAGACCGCTGCGGGCACCATTTCTAATTTTTGTTCGTTGCGCCATGATGCTCTTAGGTATTCCTTTCGACACCAGGTTTATTTTGTTGAGAG
>CAXFCV010000191.1:0-2123 GCA_964000975.1 uncultured Rhodospirillaceae bacterium
AGAGAGGTTGGCCAATGCCGCGGCACATGCCAACGGGTGGCCGGAATAAGTGTAACCATGCATGATTGCGGCAAGAGGGTTGTCTCTTGACCATGCAGCTTCCACCCGATCGTTGACCATCGTTGCGCCCAGGGGGACATAACCAGAATTAATGCCTTTCGCGAGACACATGATATCTGGTTTTACCCCCCAATGGCGAGAGCCGAACATACTACCGGTCCGGCCGAAACCAGTAACTACCTCATCTGCGATCAGCAGAACGTTATGTTTATCACAGATCTCTCGGACTAAAGGCCAAAAATTGGCTGGCGGTACAATCATTCCGCCTGCTCCTTGCACCGGCTCAGCAATAAAAGCACCAACGGTGTCTGGCCCCTGATGCTCGATCTCCCGGTCTAGCATATCGGCACAGATCGCCCCCAACTCGTCTGGATCGTCGGTCCAAGGGTTGCGGTACAGGTAGGGGGACTCAATTTGAAAAAAACCAGGTAGCAGCGGTTCATAGGCTTGCCGCCAGATGTTACTCCCGCCGGCCGATAGCCCGCCCATGTGAACGCCATGATAGGCGTTTTTCAGAGAGAAAACCTTAGTCTTCTGCGGCATTCCCTCTAGCTTCCAGTATTGCCGGGTAATTTTAAGCGCAGTCTCGATCGCGTCAGAACCGCCGGATGAAAAAATCACCCGCTTCATATTCTCTTTGCTTAGCATCTCTATGAGTAAGGTTGACAGGGCAATTGATGGTGGGTTGGAGGCATTCCCAAAGGTATTGTAATAGGCAAGACGATCAAGCTGGCCAATTATGGCCTGTTTTATCTCCGGCCGGTTATGGCCGACATTGACATTCCAGAGGCTAGCTGTGCAATCCAAGTAGCGAGAGCCATCTAAGTCATAAACATAAACGCCGTCACTTTTATCGATAATAATTGGAGGATTGGATGCCGACACGTTGGGATCTACCATAGGATGCCATATGTGCCGAGCGTTATTTTCGACAATATAGTTGGTGTCACCAGATAAATAACGGTTATCGTTATCCACCCTTGTCTCCATCAATAATTATTCGCTAAAGCTTCCATTCTACATCCGATTAGTCATGCTGTCAGCCGCCAATCTTCTATTCTGCAGCTGTTGCCTCGACCTTGGACGTTCGACCAGTTTTTTCAAGTACCCCTAAAGTGAACGACATGATCGGTGGTACAAGGGCAAGAGTTAGGACGGCAGAGAGCGATAAGCCACCGAGCACTACAGATCCAAGACCTCGGTAAAGTTCCGAACCCGCTCCGGGGAACAAGACGAGGGGCATCATCCCGAAGATGGAGGTCAGCGTGGACATGAAGATTGGCCGAACACGGTTACGAGTGGCTTCCTGGATGGCATCCCCCGCTATCATATTCTCGACACGGATATGATAAAGGGTCTGGTGGACTAATAGAATCGCATTATTCACAACAATTCCAATTAAGATTATAAAGCCCATCATTGTCAGCATATCCAAGGATTGGGTAACAAATATGTTCAGAATGCCGAGGCCCATAAGGCCGCCAGCAGCGGCAACTGGCACAGATAACATAACGATGAAAGGATAAATAAAGCTCTCAAATAAAACAGCCATGACGAGATAGACGATAATAACAGCAAGAATGATGCCGAAGCTGATCTCGTTCCAGGTTTCCTGAAGTTTGTCCGCGCTGCCGGAAATTCGAATGTTCACCCCATCGGGCAGACCTCTGCTGATTAGCGGGCCGACTACTTTCTCCCGAATTTTATCTATGGCAGCTTCCAAAGGAATGTCATCCCTCGGCGTGACCTGGAGTGTGACTGTTCGGAAGCGATCAATGCGACGAACTTGAGTAGGACCTGTCGTCACAGCAATATCACTCAGACTTTGCACCGGAACTATCCTACCATCCTGAGTGACAATAGGAAGATTATAAATGCGCTGCGTGAACTCCTTCTCTGGCTCGGGCCCCTTCAAAGTCACGTCTACCCTTTTCCCCCGATAGGTTACTTCGGCTATCCTAAGCCCATCGTTGAAGGCATCAATCGTCTGACCCAACTCTAGCGCCGAAACGCCGTTATCCCGAAGTTTAAGACGGTTTGGTGTTAACCGGATCTCTGGCTCG
>CAXFCV010000192.1:0-3241 GCA_964000975.1 uncultured Rhodospirillaceae bacterium
CCGGAAAGGCGTTCCGCGCGGCCTGAGCCGCTGCATCGATATCCTCTGCTGTGCCCGCAGCGATTTGGTTGATCATGCGACCATCAATGGGTGATATATTATCCAACACCTTGCCGGAGGTCCCAGGTGTGTGTTTCCCATTAATGAAATGGCCAAGCACGCTGCCTTTGAAACGCTCAAGATGCCTCTCGGCCTTTTTGGCGTTTTCTAGATATATCTCGTTTGTGGGCATGCTATCAGGCATTAGCGGCTCCCTTTTTTCCAATATTGGCTTCTTCCGGCGACACATAATCGGCCAGATTATGCTTGTTGATGCGGAGCACGGCCGGCAGTTCGAATACTTCGATAGATAAGGCGAGTGGGGAGGTGTCCATGAGCGGCTGGACAAAATCTCGCAGCGCCTCAAAGACCCTCTCCATGGCTTTTTTCTTAACCTCCTCCTCACGACCGGGGCCTAGCTTCAGTTGAAGATGAATGAAACATGCGTCGATTTTCCCATTTGCGATTTTATAGTAATCGCGCCGGGCACCTCGGGTTCTCATGCCAGTGAGCGGGAACACGCCAGAATTTAGACAGGCCTCATGCACGGTGCTAATCAGGTTATCGAGGTCGACCTTATCTTCCAGGTTGGCAGAATATTCTACAATGGCGTGGGCCATGCCGTTTTCCTCATTGTTTTATTTTCTGCCTCTTTTTGAGCCAAAAATTTGGTACTTTGCAATATTTATTTAACATGTTAAATAAATTGCCAAATGAGTCAAGAATCTAGTAAAAGGAAGTTGGCCATGTCTGCCGATATCGCGAGACTTAAAGGATCAATCCCCCCGCTTATCACGCCCTTTAGGAACGGTGATGTGGACTACGAGGCCCATTCCGGATTGGTGGATTTTCAAATTAATCAGGGGTCCCATGGGCTTTTGGTGAACGGCACGACATCTGAACCTTCGACCCTGACTGTGGCGGAGCGCAACAGGGCTGTCGATGTTGCGATAAACACAAATGCGGGCCGGCTACCTGTTGTGGCGGCAACGGGATCACAATCGCTTGCTGAAACAAAAGTGCTCACCTCTCACGCCGCAGCAGCGGGTGTTGACGCACTCTTGATCGTCACACCCTATTATATACGCCCACCCCAAAGGGGGATCATTGAATATTACCTGGAGGTCACCCGAGGGATTAATGTGCCTTGGATGATTTATCATATTCCGGGCCGAGCATCGGTATCGGTGACGTTGGAGACAGTGAGAGAGCTCAAGGACCGCTCGTCGACATTTATCGGTATGAAGCACGCGGTTAATGACTTGGGGTTTGTCTCTGAGTGCCTCGATGCCTTTCCCGAGTATCTAGTGTTCGTGGGCTTAGAAGAGTTGAGCTTTCCGGAAATGGCTATCGGAGCCGTCGGGCTCATGAACGCTGTCGGGAATTTGCGCCCTGATTTGCTGGCCGAAATGTGCCAGGCGGTCTGGGACAATGATCTTGCAAAGGGGCGGGGCTTGCACCAACGCCTGTTGGAAATCAATCAGGCGGTCTTCTATGACACCAACCCGATCCCCATTAAATATATGATGAAGCGTCTCGGTATAATTCCAGAGAATGAACATCGCCTGCCCATGTCCCCAGCAACCCCCGAGCTTGAGACGCGCCTGGACGGCGTTCTTGAGCGCGCCGGGCTGTTGTAAAAGAACGCTCAAAGGGCTCCGAGAACGGGCCTGTCATATTCCGCTTAAGGACCCGACACCATGAAAATTGCATCATATTCCCATCAAGGCACAGACTCTTACGGCGTGATCACAGAAGACGGCATTATCGATCTGGGCGCGCGCATTGGAGATACTTATCCGGGCACGCTTGAGCTCCTGCGCGCAGAATCCTTGAACGCCGCCGCTCTCGCGGCAAACGGGGCCTCCATGGATCTTGCTCTCGATGATGTGACCCTACTGCGCCCAATTCCCTATCCGGAAAAGATCTTCTGTATTGGTGTCAATTACGGTAATCGGAATGCTGAATATAAAGATGGATCGGATGCGCCTAAATATCCCTCTATGTTCATACGCACGCCTGAGTCCCTGGTTGCCCATGGCGGCAATTTGGTGCGCCCACCCGAGTCGAATCAACTGGACTATGAGGGAGAGATCGTAATTGTTATCGGGAAAGCTGGCCGACGCATCAAACCGGAAAATATTAGGGATCATATAGCGGGCCTCACCATCATGAACGAGGGTACCATCCGTGATTGGCTGCGACACGCCAAGTTCAACGTCACCCAGGGTAAGAACTTTAATGCCTCCGGCGCACTCGGTCCCTGGATGGTGACGGCAGACGAGTTCCCGGATTTTAACGACCTGAGTGTTGAGACCCGGGTGAATGGTGAGGTGCGTCAGAAGGATAACACGGATAACATGATTTTTAATTTTGAATATTTGCTGCCCTATCTCTCCATTTTTATGGAGTTCAAACCTGGGGACTTGATAGCCACCGGCACACCGACTGGGGCGGGGACCTATTTTGATCCACCTAAATGGCTGGTGCCGGGAGACGTTGTCGAGGTTGAGGTCGGCGGCGTTGGGACGCTCTCGAACACGGTGGTGGACGAGGTCTCCTAGGTGCCCGACGATGCCGAATTGTCAAAGTCAATCCGGGCTTTCGATCGTTCCCTGCCGATGGTTTTATTGCTGGCCCGCGAGGCGGTGATGGAGCGTTTTCGTCCCATGCTGCGGGACTTCGGCGTTACAGAACAGCAGTGGCGTGTGCTTCGTTCCTTAGAGGAAGTAGGGGCCATGGACCTGGGAGATCTGGCGGAATCCTGCCGGCTCTTAGGGCCGAGTCTAACCCGCATCGTGAGGGATTTGGAGGAGCGAGAGCTTGTACATCGATCGGCCGATCAACATGACCATAGACGGTCGCTTATCTCCATCAGTTCTGGCGGTCGGGCTTTGATTCAACGGGTCGGTCCTCATTCAGAGCGTCACTATCGGGAGATTTCTGAAGCGATCGGCGCGGAGACACTTGAAGACTTGTATAACAAGTTAGAGGCACTGGCTGACGGGTTGAACAGCACGCGGTCCCTATAATCCTCGTTGTTCAGCTCATTAACTGCCCAATCGGTTCGCACACGGGATATATTCGCATTCCACCGGAATCGGGCAATGAGCGCCGCGGGGCCTTACCAAGGCAATTCCGTACCATCAAAATCCCAGGCGCGGCCGGTGTGCTCCATGGTCAGGCTGGCAATCACCTCTCG
>CAXFCV010000193.1:0-1604 GCA_964000975.1 uncultured Rhodospirillaceae bacterium
AATACCGGTGCTCGTTCGCCATTTGAGATATGTGTCATACGAGGACTCCTGATCCCAGTATTCAACTAGCAGATACGTGCCTGATGTCTCGTTAAGTACCACATCAATCCGCTCGCAGCCTGCAAATTCTCGCGTATCCGACAGTGCCGCTCTGAAAAGATCGCCCATGGCCTCCACCTGACCAGGCTTACAGGGAAATTTGGCTACCACTACGAAACTCATTGTGCTTCTCCTCTATTTTCTCCGCTAGATGAATGCTGGAGACTACGGCAAGTCTCCCAACATTGAAATGCAGCGGTGCATCCCTCCCCGCAGCAGCACCCTCGCCCATGCCGGCAGAAATGGCGCTCCGCTCCTCGCCAGGACAGTTGTGGGCCTCCGCGTCAGTATCTGTCGTATTTTCAGCGACCCCTTAACAGACTTGGATTCCCCATCATTCGGCCCTATTATTTAAACAACGTGGTTATCAAAGGAAGGACACATCATGAATGACAAGCCCGTTTTCTCTTCTGCAACGACAATGGACCCGGCGGCTAGTATTGCTAGCACTAACAAGGTACTCAGCAATACATACTGGCTGTTAGCTCTGACGCTGGCATTTAGCGCCCTGACAGCGACCTTTGCTGTGGCAATCAACATGCCCCAGTCTCTCGCTTTGGTGCTCATGCTTGTCGGCTTCGTGCTGCTCTTCGTCGTTCACAAAATGGCGGACAGTGCCAAGGGTCTGCCTGCGATTTTCGCCTTCACCGGCGTCTGGGGTGCCTCGATAGGGCCAATGCTGTCGTTTTATTTGGCAATGGACAACGGGCCAACCATGGTGCTCCAGGCTTTGGCCGGCACCGCGTTGGTGTTTTTCTCCCTATCGGCTTATGCCCTGAACACCAAGAAAGATTTCTCTTACATGGGCGGCTTTTTGATGACCGGCCTCATCGTTGCAGTCGTCGCGATGATCGCGAACATCTTCCTAGCGATTCCGGCTCTGTCGTTGACGCTTTCCGCAGTCGTTGTGATGATCATGGCTGGCCTGATCTTGTTTGATACCAGCCGTATCATTCACGGTGGCGAAACCAACTATATTCGCGCGACGGTTGGTCTATATCTGAGCATATTCAATATGTTTATCCACCTGCTTCATCTCATTGCCGTATTTACCGGCGGTGACGACTGATAACGGCGTAGAGCCCTTTAAAGCCCCGGCCACGCCGGGGTTTTTCTTATTCGGACCATGGAAATCTCGTTAATCATTCGAACCCCCCTCGAAGACGCGCACCGGCTCACGTTCGTGCGTCGCTTCATCCAGACCGCGATCGAGCAGGGGCATACGATCCGGCAGTGCTTTTTTCAAAGTGCGGGTGTTTTGGCGGCGTCCCAATCAGAGCAGCTTGCGGAATGGCAACAGATCGCGGATATGACTCACGCGGAGCTGCTGCTTTGCAGTCAGGCTGTCGAGGAGCATGCCGTCTACCCCGAAGACCCCTTTCAAATAGGCGGGCTGGGGGCATTGGTGGAGGCGGCGGTCAGATCAGACCGATTGATGTCTTTTGTCTGAACCCGCATGCAATCCCAATAGCAAGGACTGGCTCATTACGCTGGCGGGTAAGGCG
>CAXFCV010000194.1:0-4926 GCA_964000975.1 uncultured Rhodospirillaceae bacterium
CCAGGCCAGAACGGAGGTCAGTCCCGTCAATAACGCGTCAAATACCTCGGCACCGGACATTCCTCGCAACCCCAATCAATTTAAAAAAAAGCGGGGCGAGTTCCATCGCCACCGCTCTTATACAAGGACGTATTCTATAATCCGGCAGCTACTTTTTCTTCTTTTTCTTAGATGCTCTTGCAATCCCAAACTCTTTAGCAAAGTAACTTTTTGCCTCGGCAGGCATATTGTTGAAATTTGAGGCTAGCCTCTGAGCTTCCGGGCCATTGAGAACTATTGGCGACATCTTATTGCCCTTCATAAATGATGCCTGAGTAGCCGGGTCATTCATATTATCAGTAAATGCTTTTCTCAATACGGCAGTAATATTGTCCGGGGTATCAGGATGCATCACCATCCACCCCGTATAGATCATATAGCTCGAAAACCACTTCAAAGCCTCCCAGGCACCGCCAGAGGGCTCTCCACCCTTCACCTTGCGATAATAATCGATAAAATATGGAACACCTTTTACGTGGGTTGGTTTGCGAAATTTACCCGTCCTGCCGTCGATCGAAGGATGTTGGAACAATGCAATTGCCTGACCTTTTTTGATCAAATCATTGACATAAAAGGCCCAATATCCAGGGTTTCCGGTGGAAAGTGCCTGAATTTCATTTTGAATGAGTGCCGCTTTCAACTTCGGTTGGTTCTTGTAACCTATCACGAAACGGTTCTCGATACCCAAAACAGAGAAAGACATCCTGCTAAAAAGCCCCAAATTTCCGCCCGGTATACGCCCACCTGTGACGAACCCGCTTTTTGACGCAAAATCCTCCCGTGTCTTTATTCCACCTCCGATATCGGGCCGGACGATGGTAATAAAAGGAAAGCCACCAGATGTTCCAAGAATTTTAAATTTAGCCGGCTCGTAACGTATACCGGGAAGACCCATGTTTATGCCGATTAGGTTCAAGGGGCCAAATAATATCTGAGTACCGTCTTTTTTTCCTTTTTTATAGACGTAGTTGATACCCTTCTGCCCCCCTCCACCGACAATATTTTTCACAATAACATTGGGATTACCGGGAATATACTTGGAAAAATTCTTTGTAAATCTGCGAGCGTTTCGAGTTAGCCCACCACCGGCCCCAGAGGGCACTATTACTTCAATGGTTTTTCCCGCGAAATTCGCGGCAGTTGCATCTTGGGGTGCGGATAGCATCGCTAAACTCGCTCCACCCGCGAGTAACATCACAAATTTGAGAGAACTAGAAAACATCAGGCGCTCCTGTAACTTGGGTTGCATGTAGTCATAAAATCGATAGTTCCTAAACTAAAAATCTACCGCGATTTAAGAAGTTATCCAAGCACATTGCCGAAATAAGACTGGATCACAGACTTCCTGTGATCTGATTAGAAAAAAATTAGCAGTTACCTAGATCCAAGCGGAAAATTACGGGCTCTCACTACTCATCGACTTCTGTTGGATATAGCGAGCTGATATGAGCACCCCCAAACGTTTGCCAAGAAACCAGGTCATTTGGATTTTTTTCGATCAACGGCTGCACCGTAAATAGGGTCATGTTTTTCCTCTCAAAACGTGATTTCATGCCGTATTTCCATATTCTTAACGATGGAACTCTTCCCTGAAAAGTCTGCTCCCAGGCAGCAGGTGGTCACGGCTACAATTGACAGATTTGGCCGTAAATGCCCAATATGACCATGTAACAATCTCTGGAGCGATCTAATATTGGCGCTATATGATGACTCAGTTTATCCGGTCCGAGAGGATCTAGAGGCGGTCCATGAGAGACAACTGGCCCAATTCGGTGTGGCTGGCGTGTGGGGTTCTGGTGCCCAGCGCCTAGCCGTTGCGAGAGAAACGCGAGATGCCGGCATTGATGCTGGAATTTATGAAGTGCCAGATGATCCGGGTCCACCCAATGCGAATGACCTCCCCAACGCCGCGAAAAAAGTCATCCAAAAATTAACGGTAGCACCCAAAGATTTTCTTGAGGATTCCTATGATGAGGCACTGGCAGGTGGATTGAGCGATGCCGAGTTTGTCGAGATGGTCGGCATTGTCGCACGCATCACGGCCATCGACGTCTTCTCCCGCGGCATCGGTGTGCCGCTGCGTCCCCTTCCCGAGGCTCAGCCGGGATTACCCAGCCGGGAACGGCCCCAAGCAGCCGTTCAGGAACAGGCCTTTCCGCCCACCATTCCCAATCCGCCGGAAGGCGGACGGGAAGCAGAGGAGCTATATGGCAAACAGCCCAAACCTTACATAGTGCGAGGTCTTAGCCTTGTTCCAGATGAACTTCGGATGCATGTAGAACAAGAGCAGGTACAATACCTGCCAATGGGTAAGATACTGCAACCCCACTACCAACATCATGACGGATTAAGTCGTGCCCAAGCAGAGATCGTCGCCGGTAGGGTTTCCGCACTCAACGAGTGCTTCTTCTGAACCACCGGCCATGCCCGGTTCCTCCGTGAGAGTGGACGTGATACAGATATGACTATAAACCTGAGAGCCCTTGTAGATCCGACGCAGGACAGCGGCGTACCGGGAGGCGCCGCACTCCTTGAGTTCTCTGAAGCTGTTATCGGCCCGGACCGTGAGCGACTCGATGCCGCCCGGGACGTCCTGGCTCTAACGTTAAGTCCAGCCGCAGTCTCAGGAGCAGCCGCTATCGCGGGCAACTTCTCGAAAAATGATAGGATTGCAAACGGTTGCGGGATCCCAGTCGACTCCATCGTGATGAACATCACTGAGGACATCCGAGCCGAACTAGGGTTAAACGATTTTAGATCGGCAGTTAACACCTTCAAACATATGTAAAGGTAAAAAAAAGAGTGATGCACATTACGCGTGACCTACACCTGACTGGACACCTCCGCCAGTTGGCGCATCAAATATTGAACACCGGATAGGCGATCTGCTGGTTTATCCCAGGCCCGCATGAACACCAGTTTATGGTCGGGCCGTAATTTAGCCGTTCCAGCTTGAGTACTAATGAATGCCACCAATCCCTCAAGATTGATAACCTGATTGTTGCGAAAGGTAATAACGCCGCCCTTGGGTCCAGCATCCACCTTGGCAACATTGGCGGTCCGGCAGAGTTGCTTAATCCCCACGGTCGCGAGTAGATTATCTACTTCCGATGGTAAGGAACCAAATCGGTCAATAAGCTCCGCGGCAAAGTCCTCAATCTCTGCCGCGTCGAGTAGACCGGCTGCCCGGCGGTAGAGCGCTAGTCGAACCCCCAAGTCTGGCACATACGCCTCGGGAATAAGGACTGGCAGACCAATGTCCATTTGCGGCGTCCATTGATCCTCTGCCAAAACACCATGATCATCCGTGGATTTTGCCGCAGCCACAGCTTCCTCCAACATCTGATGATAGAGCTCGATTCCGACTTCCTTAATGTGGCCAGACTGCTCATCGCCCAGCAAATTTCCAGCTCCACGAATATCCAAGTCGTGGCTCGCAAGCATGAACCCGGCCCCCAGACTGTCGAGCGCCTGCATGACTTCAAGCCGTTTCTGCGCGGCCGACGTCACCTGTTGGCTCTGAGGCAGCGTTAAATAGGCATAGCCACGCAGCTTTGACCGCCCAATGCGTCCTCGCAACTGGTAAAGCTGAGCGAGACCGAAACGGTCCGCCCGGTGAATTATGATGGTATTCACGGAAGGTAGATCGAGACCGGACTCAACAATATTGGTTGATAACAGTAGATCGTAAGCGCCCTCATAGAACGCGCTCATCACGTTATCCAATTGTGCCGGTGGCAATTGGCCGTGGGCGACAGCAATCCGCAGTTCCGGCACCAATTCCGATAACTCCATCTCGAGGTGGCTGATATCGGAAATCCGAGGGCAGACATAGAATATCTGCCCGCCCCTTAGACGCTCCCGATTGATGGCTTCACGCAACACCATGGGGTCCTTTGGGGTTACAAATGTTCGCACAGCCAGCCGATCCACTGGCGGAGTGGTAATCAGGCTCAATTCCCGAACACCGGTTAGAGCCAACTGCAAAGTCCTGGGAATGGGCGTCGCAGTTAGTGTGAGCACATGAATATTTGTCTTAAGTTGTTTCAAACTTTCTTTATGCGCGACTCCAAAATGTTGTTCCTCATCAATAATGAGTAAGCCAAGACGCTGGAACTGAATGTCTTTTCCAAGAAGCGCATGGGTACCGATGACAATGTCCACGGTCCCATCTTTCAGTCCGGCTTTGGTGGTATTGACATCCCTCTGACTCACAAGTCGCGATAACTGAGCGACCCTCACCGGAAAGTCCTCAAAACGCTGACTGAATACCCGGAAGTGCTGGCGCGCCAGAAGTGTCGTCGGCACGACCACGGCTACCTGTTGGCCCTCCATGGCTGCGACAAAGGCGGCTCGGAGGGCTACCTCCGTTTTGCCAAACCCGACATCGCCACAAACGAGCCGATCCATGGGCCGACCAGCTGAGAGATCTCTGATGACATCGTCAATTGAGCGCAACTGGTCTTCAGTTTCCTGGAACGAAAAACCGGCACAGAACGCATCATATGTACCTGCTTGAGGTTCAAAGACCTCGCCAACTTTGAGCTGGCGTGCCGCGGCAACAGCAATCAATTGATCGGCCATTTCGCGGATACGTTCTTTGAGCTTTGCCTTGCGCGCCTGCCAAGCCAACCCACCCAGTTTATCGAGCCTCGCCTCGCTTCCCTCTTCGCCATAACGCGAGATGACATCTATATTTTCCACCGGCAAAAACAATTTGTCACCCCCATGGTAGATGAGAGTTAGACAATCGTGCGCCGCACCGACCACGTCCAAGGTTACGAGTTCTTCAAACCGACCGATGCCATGTTCTGAATGAACAACCAGATCACCGGTATGAAGTGCAGCAGCCTCGGCGATGAAGTTTTCTGGCTTGATGCGCCGCCG
>CAXFCV010000195.1:0-3929 GCA_964000975.1 uncultured Rhodospirillaceae bacterium
AAAACCTAGAAATATTTTTAGGCTCATAGCCGAGTCCCTCTCTTTATGCCCGTCATTAACCCTGTATCTGGGGTTGGCTATAACGCCGCCGCCGGATGAAGGCCATGACTATTGCGATGACTGCGACAACAACCGGTACCGTCCAGATGTTCAATATCTTCAGGACCGTATCCAGTTCCTCGATGTCTTTTCGGAGATTGTGCTGTACCTCGCGCAATTGTTTCCGGACGTCGAGCATTTCACTCCTAAACTTTTGGAACGCTTTAGTCTGTTCCGTCGTTAGAACCGGTGCTTTCGCGCCGGGCTTTTCTTCCATATTTAGGCCACTCAGCTTTTTCTGAAGATCTTTCAGTTTTGCTGTCAGCTGTTGCTCCGTTGAACGATATTTTTCTTCAGCGGCAGTCGCCAAGTCCCGGATCCGATAGAAGGGCCGCACCGACAATCCTCGACTCCGGAGGCTAATCAGATCCTGGCTGCCGGATAAGTTATCCAAGGAATTCACCAGAAAATCGGCGTTATTGGACACTGGAACTTGGATATTTTGACCAAAAAAGTCCTGCTGGCGAACCCAAAAGCGAGAGGTCAAGAGATCCGTATCGGCAAAGACGATCATGTTAAGATCGGATTTAGACTGATTGATGTGAGGCGGCAGCGGTTTTTGTTTCTTGTCCGCATCCGGTTTCTTGTCGCCCTTCTTTTCGGGCGGCGGCGGGCCCTCTGGATAGGCACTCTTCACCGGACCGGAGAAGCGGGCGGCAATGGTAAAGGACCTGTTGTCTGATTTATATTGGCTGAGTATCTTCTGCGGATCGATCTCTCCCCGAACCAATTCGGCATCAATGTGTTGCGCCTGAGTGCTCGTTGTGACGAGTGGTGTCATTTCGAGCTTTGACCCTTCAGCCAATGCCAAATGGCCTGCGCTCGCAACTTGAAGTGTGTTTAATTGCGCCGTCACGACATCGTCCTGGTTCAACCGACGCCCCTGAAACACATTATAGGACAAATAGTCCGCTATAACGTCGCGACCCTGCACCTGCGCGCTGACCCGCACTGCCGCCGTCCGGTCGCCCACGAACTTATCGGGCTCAAAGTCGATCCCCCAAGTGTTAAACAACTTCCCAAGATCGGACGATCCAGCACCAGGGGGCGCTTGCGGCGTCATCCGCGCGGACTCATTTTGAGGATCCAGGAAAACCAATACCCGGCCACCCCGCATGACAAACTGGTCAATCGCATAGGCAAAGTTTTCCCGATTGACCCTTGGGTGAATAATCAAAAGAACATCAATGTCGTCTGGGATTTGGTTGACTTCGCTGCCAATGCTTTGAACGTCGAAGAATTGAGTGATTTGGGCCATGATCGGCCAGGGCTTATATTGGAGTAAGGGATCGGCCTCTAGAAGCAGACCCGTGATCAGCCCGATTTTCTTTTTCTTGGGCGACGCCAGTTCAAACACCAAACGGGTTAGGTCATATTCCAAGAACTGTTCCCGTTGGGGATTAAAAAATGTAATGGTTTTCCGGTCATCGGTGGCATTATTAGCTGCCAGGCCGAAATACCCCATCTCTGCTGACTGATCGAGCGGGATCCCCTGGATACCCATTTTAACGGCCTCATCTTCCTCAATGGAAAACGGTTCTGGATTGATGATTTTCACCTTCACCTTACCATCAGAGACAAGGGCGATCTGCTCCAGCATTTCTTGAACGCGCTTGGAATAATTACCATGCAGCGGGCTGATTTCCCCAAATTTATTTGAATAGTAAAACCGGAACGTCAGCGGCTCATCGATGGTCTTCAGGATTTCCTTCGTGCCGTCTGACAGGGTAAATAGCTTGTCTTGGGTCAGATCCAACTGCGCTGTTTTGATCTCACCGGTTGCCAAAATGTTTAAAAAGAAGAAAAAAATGGCCGCCATTATCATCCCAGCGATCGCCAGTTTTTTTCGATCCATGCCTAATAATCCGCTCATGGCACTGTCCTCAAGATCCTCTGGTTAAATCAATAACGGCTGAATTGGCGTATAGGAACACACCGATGATGGAGCCGAAGTAAATGAGATCTCTGAGATCAATCACCCCCCGGACGATGCCATTGAAATGGGTCAGAAAACTCATGGATTGAATAGCATCCAGAACAAACAATGGTGCCCAGGGCTGGAAGAACGCCTGGACAATCTCAACGCCGCTCATCAGGAAGATAAAACACACGACGGCGGCGAGGATGAACGCGATCACCTGGTTTTTTGTAAAGGCCGAGATGCAGGACCCGATTGCAAGGTAACCACCCGCCATCACAAGGCTGCCAATATAACTGGCCACAATCACCCCGTTATCAGGGTCCCCCAACCAATTGACCGTAATCCACAAAGGAAACGTAAGCGCCAGCGCGATAGCAACGAAGATCCATGCCGCCAAGTACTTACCAATCACGATTTGCCACGTGGGCATGGGGAGGGTCAGAAGAAGTTCCACCGTCCCGGTTTTACGCTCCTCTGCCCAGAGGCGCATGGCAACCGCCGGGATAAGGAAGAGGTAAATCCATGGATGGAACGAAAAGAAAGAATTCAAATCTGCCTGACCACGATCAAAAAACGCCCCCATAAAAAATGTCAGGGCGCCAGATAGCGCGAGGAAAATCACAATAAACACGTATGCGAGCGGCGTCGAAAAATACGCGCTGAGTTCCCGTTTAGTAATCACCCATGTGTTACCCATTTTCCTAAACTCCCGGCCAACATTACTGGGCGTTGGTGAGTTCGCGGAAAACTTGGTCCAAATGACCCCGTTCCACATACAACTCATCAACGTCGATATTTTTATCCCGAACAAACAGGCTAACATCTTCAATGATGGAGCCTCCCGACGCAGGCACAAGCATAAGGGCACCTTCGCTTCCTACGACTTCAACCCGATCAACCCCTTGAATTGAACCGAGAACTGTTCGTAAAGCGCCATCGACGGCGCCGGAAATCTTAACGATCACGGCATTATGCGTGCTCGACTTGGCCGCAAATTCGACCGGCGATCCGTCAAAGACGATTTTACCATGTGCGATAACAACAGCACGAGTGCAGACCGCGCTCACCTCTTCCAGCAGGTGTGTGGAAATCACAATGGCTTTGTCTTGCGCCATGTCTTTAATCAGCGTGCGCACTTGATGTTTCTGATTGGGGTCCAGGCCGTCGGTTGGCTCATCCAAGACAAGCACGTCCGGATCATGCAGGATTGCCTGTGCCAGGCCAACACGACGTTTAAATCCCTTTGAGAGCGTCTCAATGGGCTTATTGATCACACTTTGGAGTTCCAGTCGGTCAACAGCATAATCGACACGCTGTTTTATCTCGGATCCCCTGAAGCCTCTGATCTCGGCCACAAAGTTCAAAAATGCCAGGCCAGACATATCCCCATATAAAGGGGCTCCCTCAGGCAAGTAGCCAATTTTTTTCCGAGATTCCAAACTTTCCCCAACCACATCATAGCCGCAGACAGCGGCTCTGCCGTCAGTAATTGGCAGATAACCAGTGAGCATTTTCATGGTGGTAGACTTACCCGCACCATTAGGCCCCAGGAAACCCAACACTTCGCCCTTTTCAACGGAAAAGGATATCTTGTCCACGGCTGTAAATGACCCGAACTGTTTTGTAAGTCCGGAAATGGTAATCATATCTCCCACGGTCAACCTCTTAGCCTGTTTCCCCACTCACAACTCAAATCTATTGTTCTTTACCCATCTGGATAAAAAATTTGTGAGTATTTAATTTCTAAATTCGTTTGTATTATTTTGCTAGAAACGAGCGAGAGCCGGATAACGTTAACGATAACGTCTTCCGGCCCTCCTCAGATTTTAGTAAAGGGCTGCTACATCATGCCGCCCATACCGCCCATACCGCCCATGTCAGGTGGCATTGCCGGAGCCGCTGGTTTATC
>CAXFCV010000196.1:0-3456 GCA_964000975.1 uncultured Rhodospirillaceae bacterium
CCGATAAAATGCAACACGGTAATGGTGTCTTTTTGAAGCCCGAGGCCAGCCCGGGTCGAAAAGATGACTGTACCGACCGTTGCCAATCCGGTGAGAAACACAATTAGTATCGCGACAATTTCCGCTGAACGCAAAGCATTCACCAGATCAGACAGCCACTCCGCGTGATCATCGACCACGATCGGCGGGCGAAAATCCTCAAACAAGCGGCGGAGATCATCTGCACGGATGCCCGTGGTGCGGTCGACTGTTACGTCAATCACTTGGGGTAAGGGCAGCTGATCCGACCCGGTTGCCACACCTAGCCACGGACGCAGAAGTTCTGCCACCCTCTCAAACGGTATATGGGCAGATGACATGATACCATTTGTGCGCTGTAATTTTTGCAGCACTTCGGTGCGGCGTGCGCTATCCCGACTTGGTGATCCGGTCACAGGGATCTGTATTGTCATCGAATTCGCGATCCCCGCGCCGAATTGCTGTGTCAGGCCGTTCAGAATAAATAGGCCCGCAATAGAAAGAGCGGCGAGATACACCATAAACGCAATCAACCATGGCAGGAAGCGGCCAGACTCATCCTGGCCAAAGTATATGTCGGACCGCCTGAGCATTTCAGACCTTGGTTTTCCGCTGTCGTGCGAGAACTTTTCCGACCTCTCTGCCATCCTTTTGCGGAGGGTCACTGACAGCCCTGCCCGTCACCGATAAAGTGCCTTTCTCGAGAGACAGAACGTTATGGCCTGTTTCGCGAACCATGGACTTATTATGCGTTGCGATAACCACCGTTGTGCCGAGTTTATTGAGTTCCTCAAAGAGATGCATGATGCGTGCGGCAATCCGGTCATCGACGTTGCCAGTTGGCTCATCAGCGTAGAGTATTTGCGGTCGAGCGATGACAGCTCGAGCAATAGCGACGCGCTGCTGTTGGCCGCCTGACAGAGTAGGTGGCCGGGATTCCAGATGGTCCTTTAACCCGACCCAGGAGAGCAATTCTTCAACATGCTTTTTGATATCGGCTCCACGAAGGCCCGTGACCCTTAGCGGTAAAGCCACATTGTCGAAGGCGCTCAGATGATTGAGTAGCCGGAATTCTTGAAACACCACACCAATGCGCCGGCGCACTGATGGCAGATCCTTGCGGGGCAGAGTGGATATATTTCTGCCGAAAAGCGAGACCTTTCCACGGGTCGGCCGGTGTGCCAAGTACATCAGCTTTAACAGCGAAGATTTTCCGGCGCCAGACGGTCCAAGGAGGAAGTGAAAAGAGCTGGGCTCCAGGCGAAAAGAGATGTCCTGGAGTATCTCCGGGCCTAGCCCGTATCTCAGGCCTACATTCTCAAATTGTACGATTTCGCTCATTATTACCGCTCACTTTACCGCGAAAGATATTTCGCTTGTGCCGAATCTCAGGCGTATCCCTTACCGTGCCTTTGAAACAACTAGGAATTTGCTATCAATTCGCCCGGCATCATAAATGCCATAAACTGAAGCCTAGCTTGAGTTTGGTGTCCTAGGCCAGCATTAAAATCCCATTTACTTGCGTTGAATTTTGGATTTACCTATAAATATTCACATCGTAATTAAGCAGGGTGCCGATGTACATCACCTGTCCAAATTGTGGAACGGCTTACAATGTTGACGGCCACAGCATTAGTGCTAATGGACGGGCCGTCCGGTGCTTCAATTGTGATCATAGATGGCGTCAGTTTCCGGTCGCGGCGCAACCAGTCAGCGGTACGTCATCAGCAAGATACACCGTGCCCCCACCCCCACCACCCCAGTATTCAGCGCCGCCACCCTACGCGGATCCCCGAGCGTATGGACATCTGTACAGCTATCCGCCGCAAGCGCCTCCGCATCCCCCGTATCCAACTTATCCTGGTGCTGTTTCGCCGGTGCCACAGGCTGTGCCAGGATCTATGGCCATGTCGGAGCAGCATCTTGGCTTTGTTCCTGAGTCCCGCCTCGAACCCAATGTTGCGTCCATGGCAGACTCAGAGACCGACTTCGAAGACATCCCACTTACGGAACCCGATGATGATATCAGGCCGGAACCCGATGGGGATGGGGAAGACGGCAATTTGCCGAGTGATGAAGAACTTGAGGCCATGTTTGGTGAAGATGACGAACTCGAGGTCGTGCCGTCTTTGACCCCGGAGCCGGATCAAGATCCGGTTGAGATGAGCGAGGAGGAATTAGAAGATCTCGAAGATCCGGAACCCATTGAATCTCTGGCCCCCGATACTGAGGAACAAATCGAGGTTCAGGAAATTGAGCCAGACGATATACCGGACCCAGATCCGATTCCCATGGCATTTCCGCCAGCAGATGCGACAGAAGACGCGACAAATGGAAAAAGTAGCCGGACAGGACTGATCCTGTCTCTAATAGTCTTCATTCTTCTTGCAGGCGTGCTGACAGGTGCCTCAATCATGCGGGAGACAGTCGTTGCATATTGGAGCGGGGCAAATACCGTCTTTAGTTTGGTTGGTCTCCGTGTTCCCCAGCCTGGCGATGGACTTGATCTGCGGTTTACGGATCCCAAACGGGATGAAAAAAATGAGGACAAAATTATCATTAATCTCATTGTTGAGAATATGACTGAGGAGAGCCAGCTCGTGCCGGATGTGATCAATAGGGCAACCGACGCAAATGGCACAGTCGTTCAGGAAATCATCACCCAGCCGCCCAAAAGAACTTTGAAGCCAGGTGAGACCATCAGATTTAGAGCAGTGTTCGAAAAAGTTGCGCCAACGGCCAAGGATATCTCCATACCAAACTGGGGACAGTTCCCTTTGCCTGATGAAGAGAAGAAAAAACAAAACTAGGTTTTTCCAGGTGGATAAAATGTTTTTGGCCTTAAACGATCCTCTATTTTGAGACTTAACTTAGGCTGCGGCTTTGATCGGCGTGATGGCTATATTAATGTGGATCATCAGCCGCTCTGTGAGCCTGATACTCTCGCCGATCTTGAAGTCTTTCCCTGGCCCTTCAAGAACAACGCTGCGTCGGAAATATTGCTTGTTCATGTATTAGAGCATCTAGGACAGCTGCGGGAGACGTATCTCCAAATCATGCAGGAACTGTATCGGGTGAGTGCCCCAGGTGCCGCGATTGTTATCACCGTCCCCCATCCCCATCATAATGATTTTCTCATGGACCCGACACATGTCCGCCCGATAATTGCCGACCAGTTTTTTATGTTTTCAAAAAAGAAAAACCGGGAATGGCGAGATGAGGGCGCGGCGAATACCCCGCTTGCAGATATTCTGAATGTGGATTTTGATGTGCAGGAAGTTCAGTCCGTTCCAGATGTTTATTGGCTCGAGAAACTTCAAAGAGGCGAAATTTCCCCTGAGGACCTTGCCCTCAAGGCGCAGCACCAAGTCAACATAATCAAAGAAGTCACCATCCATTTGATAGCGGTCAAGTAGCGTCCCAGTGCAGGAGTAGCCG
>CAXFCV010000197.1:0-3710 GCA_964000975.1 uncultured Rhodospirillaceae bacterium
CTAATCACCATGTGTTGGCATCTGCCAATTAGTTATGGGGGTGGCCCTTTGCATAGGTTGTTTTCGCCATCGAGACGAGGTTAGCGTTTTGGGCAACGCTTCAAATGATGTGAAGCGGAGTATTATGGCAAAAACTCCGGAACGTCGCGCCGCCCGCAAAATAAGGGATTTAAGATGAGTGCCGTCCTTACTGATTTGCTTGCTGACCGCGATTATCTGATGGCAGACGGCGCCATGGGGACGAACGCGTTTGAATTGGGTCTGAAACCCGGCAGTCCTCCGGATCTCTGGAATATTGATCATCCGGACAAACCCAAAAGCCTCTATCAGGCATTCGTGGATGCCGGTGCTGACATTATATTAACCAACACCTTTGGTTCAAACCCGCACCGCCTTATCCTAGATAAGATGGATCACAAGTATAAAGAGATTAACGTTCACGGCGCCAGACTGGCTCGCGAAGTGGCGGACGGTGCTGGTCGGTCAGTGTTAGTCGCTGGTTCTATGGGACCGACGGGCGGCATGATGGAGCCCTTCGGTGATCTAACGCCGGACGCCGTGGAAGAGACCTTTACCAAGCAGGCGGAAGTACTGGCAGAGGGGGGCTGTGACGTAATCTGGATTGAGACTGTTTTTGCGTTTGACGAATTAGGTGCAGCTATAAGGGGTGCTATGAAATCGGGTCTTCCAGTCGCCTCCACCATGACCTTTGATACGGCTAGCCGGACTATGATGGGTGACACGCCGCAAAGCGCTTTCGAATTTGTTCATGACTTCGACCCGGGTCTAATCGCCTTTGGCGCGAACTGCGGCGCTGGGCCATCTATGCTAATTGATACGGTCGTCGGGCTTTGTGAGGCCGCCCACGATGACGACGTTGTTATCGCCAAGGGCAACTGTGGTATGCCACAGATGATTGACGGCAAGGTCCAGTATTCCGGCACAAAAGAAGTCATGGCAAATTACGCGAGACTAGCCCGTGACTGCGGAGCGCGGATTGTCGGAGGCTGCTGTGGCACGACACCGGAGATCTTGGCTTATGTGAGCGACGCCATGAAGAGCTACACGCCGGCTGAAATTCCTACCCGCGCGAAAATTGAGGACGTCTTGGGCCCGATCAAGACTACAGTGGTGGATATTTGAACACCTATAACTATCAAGAAAAAATTGTTTTAAAAAAAGCTGTGTAACTTCTGCTGGTATATACGGGCCGACACAATTACAAAAATGACTCAAGCGTATGGATGTTAAATGTTTTCCAATACTTTCACCCCAACTATTTTCTTGGTTTCATGCAGGTATTTAGTTTCCAAAAATGTTTGGTGTTTAGCGAAAGCATGTTGTAATGTTATAACATTACAACACAAAAATAACATTCACCAGATTAGTTAAGAGAATCAATAAAGTTCGCGGCGACAGCCTTATGCGCAAATACATAATTCGTTCGGACTGAGACCAGACGCGCTCCGTGCTGTAATGGGATGGACTAGCAATGTATGTGCGATGGAGATTGTCATAAATGATTGGCGAAACTAGGGCGAATTCACATGAGTATTAAACCTCCCAATCTGCTTTTAGCTGGGCTCAGTGTCCGATTAATATTTGCGGTTATTATTATAGTAGCTCTGTGGACTGGGCTCCTTTGGGCCACCTCAAGTCCAGGGGGGCTATGATGACGGCTATTGATTTTCAGAACCTAACCTTAGGATACAATCGTCACGCGGCGGTAAGTCAACTTCAGACCTCAATCCAAGAGGGAAGCCTTACAGCCATCGTTGGTCCCAACGGTGCGGGGAAGTCCACTCTTTTGAAGGGGGTGGTTGGAGCGCTCACTCCGATAGACGGTAGATTAGTACTCGGCTCGAACAGCATAAATAATATGGCTTATTTGCCCCAGCAATCTGACATTGACCGATCTTTTCCCCTATCTGTGGCGGACATTGTCGCTATGGGCCTCTGGCGGGAAATTGGGGCCTTCGGCTGGCTCGACCAAAAACGTCGAGCACGCGTTGCAACCGCGATTGCAGCAGTAGGCCTTACAGGTTTTGAGTCCCGCGTTATTGGATCCCTATCAGGTGGTCAGATGCAACGCGCGTTATTCGCCCGGCTTCTCTTACAAGATGCCACTCTGGTTTTGCTAGATGAGCCCTTTGTATCCGTTGATGCACGCACAGTAGCTGATTTGATCACTGTAATTCAAAATTGGCATGAGGAGGGCCGGACTGTGCTCGCCGTTTTACATGATGACGAGACAGTTAAGACGCATTTTCCAGATACACTGATGCTGGCCCGCGAACTCGTAGCCCATGGTCCGACCAGTAAGGTCCTGACAGCAGAAAACCAGTTTCGCGCCCGTCAGATGTGTGAAGCCTGTTCCGGCCCGCCGCACGTATGTGGACGCGATGTAGCATAATGTGGGAACTTATCTTTCAGCCATTTTATGATTATGGGTTTATGCGCCGTGCGCTGTTAGGCTGCATTGCTGTCTCAATAGGTGCGACCCCTGTTGGGGTGTTTCTTATGCTTCGCCGTATGAGCCTTACTGGTGATGCCATGGCTTGCGCAATATTGCCCGGTGCAGCTATCGGTTATCTTCTTTATGGATTGTCACTGGGCGCCATGACTATTGGTGGATTAGTCGCCGGAATGGCCGTCGCTTTATTGTCGGGCTTTGTGAGCCGCATAACAGCCCTTCGCGAAGATGCCAGTCTCGCAGCCTTTTATCTAATCTCACTTGCGCTCGGCGTTTTGATCGTCTCGACCCGTGGAAGTAATATTGACTTAATGCACGTGCTCTTCGGTACCGTGCTCGCGCTCGATGATCCAGCCCTTATCCTGTTATGCGGTATTGCTAGCGTTTCAACGCTAATTTTAGCCGTTGTCTTTCGGCCTTTGGTATTGGAATGTGCGGATCCAAATTTTTTACGGTCTGTAAGCAGTCTTAGCGCAGTTACACACTTTGCCTTCCTGATGCTGGTTGTTCTAAATCTGGTCGGAGGCTTTCACGCACTCGGTACCCTTATGGCCGTCGGTATCATGATCCTCCCAGCTGCTGCTGCACGGTTCTGGGCTGTGAGCATAGGCGGACTAATTTTAGTTGCAATCGTATTAGCCATAATGTCCAGCCTCATCGGACTTCTGCTGTCCTTCCATTTTAGTTTACCGTCTGGGCCTGCGATTATTCTTGTGGCGGGGATTGGGTACATCCTGTCATTGGGAATTGGGTCTGTAGACGGAATTCTCACAAACGCTGCACGGCGCGCATCACCAATAAATACATAAAAGGAAAATCAATGAACCTCGCACAGTCTATAAAGCTCATTTTTATTGCAATATTCGTCTTTCAAGCCCTACCTGAAACAGCGCAGTCTGCTGAGAGGGTCAGGGTATTGGCAACCTTTTCAATCCTCGGAGACATGGTTGAGCGAGTTGGAGGTCAGCATGTCACCGTCACCACACTCGTGGGACCGGATGGGGATACGCATGTGTATAAACCGACACCTGCCGCGGCAAAGGCAATGAGCAAATCAGAAGTTCTCATTGTCAACGGCCTTGAGTTTGAAGGTTGGCTTGACCGGCTGGTTGAAGCCGCTGACTTCAAGGGGAAACGCGTCGTTGCGACGAATGGAATAGATGCCATTCCCTACGAGGAAGGCAAAGGGCATGACGATCATGCCAAGGATAAACATGACGATCATGCCAAGGATAAA
>CAXFCV010000198.1:0-1671 GCA_964000975.1 uncultured Rhodospirillaceae bacterium
CCTAAACGCCGCGGTGAGAAAGTTAGACAGGTGCTATCGCAAAAAACTTTTAGAGTGGGACAGGTTTTGATGAACGGTTTTCCGCAGAGAACGCTATCGCTGACAACGACAGCAAGAACGATTCGGTAAACGAATTCGAGATCAAGTGATCTATGGTTGAGCACATTAACTGAGAGATAAAGCATAAAGTAGCCCCGCCAGTCGGCTGAGCCGAGCTGGCAGGGCTGCCTGGCCCGTCAAGCCAATATGGGGGACTGGCTGTCGGACCGAAGAGTGAAGACGGCGATTAGAGAACGTTCTGGAAACTGGTCTTAGGACAGATCCGATAGCTACGCTCTGCCATGCATTCTCGCCAACGAGGCTTTTGCGGCGCCTCGTTTTGTTTATCCTTGGCCACAGCTTCGGTGGAACTAGGAAAATTTGTGAAAGCGGGCAGTGTGGTGCCAAGTACGTTCATGTTGCTTCTCCGTCGTTTGTTAGAAGTACGGCGGAGCACATTTTCTGGCCCATATCGATGACATGGGGCTGCTATGTTAGGATTGCATGGCTTGCGAATGTCGTCTCACGACCACGAGTTTTACGATCGAGACGACAGGCACCTAACATCCAAGTAACCGACATCGTAACCCAACAATTTACCGAGCGTGAAATGCTTTTGCTTTTTTTGGCGGATCCACATTTCAATCCGATGCTACTAAAGCCGATGCTACTGCCGTTCCCGACGGAATCAGGGTTGCCGTCGGTTGGTTCCGTTATAATCAAGGACCCATCGGGGGAGCGGAAATAGGTTTGCTGTTTTTCGTCATTAAGCTCTCCCTTGGTTATCCCGGGTGTCATCACTACCGAATCGTAAAATTTCTTTGCTACAGTTCCGTCGTTCGTGCCCACTAAAATATGTGAGAACATTCCGTCTTCTTTTTGTTTCCTCCAGTGACCAAAATCACGAGGTCCATGACCCTTTTTACATCGAGATGACAATGGGAGGTAATCTGATACCAAACCCCCCGGCCTGATACCAAACCCCCAGCGGCCTCGCGCACGCGATCTCTCTAATATTCATCAAGCCTGGCGGGTGGTTGGAGAGAAGCTGAGGGCTGAGGCAGTGAGACGCTGGCGCTGGCCTTTTACAAGCTCACCTGGTGTATGTTTGGCTCCGCACATCAAGGTCGCATCAGCAGGTAATCGGGTGATTCGAAAAACAGTCTTGCGGCGCGGTCGGCCTGGGCGTATACCCTGCGCGCAAAGACACAGTTTACTGGGCGTTTTTGACGTCCGTCACACCAGATTAGACGCTATAGCTGGGGCATGTTAAACCACCTCCTTACACCGCAATCGATCTTCTTTATCGTGGCACGGCCCAAGGCCACCCGATTTGCCTCCGGAGCGTAATATGACGCCTGACCAATCAGAGTTATCAGTCGTTCGAGCCAATTCCGTATCTGTAAGCATTTCCGATCTTCCGGTTGTTGATATGGCAAATGCTATCCGCTTTCTGTCGGCTGACGCCGTTCAGGCTGCAAATTCCGGACATCCAGGCATGCCCATGGGAATGGCAGATGTTGCAACGGTCCTGTTCTCCAAATTTCTGAAATATGACGCTCAGGAACCACACTGGGCTGATCGAGACCGCTTCGTGCTCTCGGCGGGTCACGGCTCAATGCTGTTATATTC
>CAXFCV010000199.1:0-4658 GCA_964000975.1 uncultured Rhodospirillaceae bacterium
CCTGCTTTTCAAGTTGGCTTCGAGCATCAGGACTCAGGTTGGATTTGTCGTAGCCGAAAAAAACCCTATCTCCGACATTAACGACGAAGTCGCGGCCGCTGCCAGCCTTGATGCTCGCGACCGCCGAGGGTTTGGCCTGCTGGTTGCCGCCACTCCCTTTTCCGGAGCCACCATCTTGCATGGTTTCAGCACACGCGGTTGCCAGGAAAAGAGCGGCCACTAGAGTTGTTAAGCTTTTAATACGCATATAATAATCCCCCTGATCGGAAGGTATGAGTGACATTCATTGCAAGCCCGCGCATCCTGAACGCTGCCAATTGCGATAGAACGGCGAAAAAACCAAATAAAACCTGCGCACAATGACGTTTAAGTCATTGACCTGGTGAGACTATATAGACCGTCGCTCAGGGAATCAAGGGGGACCATGCTGGATCTGACGCATCCATCGGCGTTACTATCTCCCTCTCATTTTGACCCGTCAAGTCAATGGAAAACAGTTTAGAGTCTTTTTCTCCCCTGGTTCCCCTTGGGGACTCACGGAAAAACATCAAAACACGGCCATTAGGGGCCCAGGTTGGCGACTCGACGAGGAAACCCTCGGTCAGCAGCCGTTCCCCTTTGCCATTCACACCCATGACGCCAATGTAAAACCGCCCCCCCGTGAACTTTGTAAACGCAATCAGGTCACCCCGTGGTGACCAGACTGGCGTCGCATACCGTCCTTTCCCAAAACTGATACGCTTTACACCGGAGCCATTGGCATTCATGATATAAAGCTGCTGAGTTCCGCTGCGGTCAGAATTAAAGACCACCCTCTTGCCTTTCGGAGAAAAATATGGAGACGTATCAATGGCTGAATGGCGCGTGAGCTGACGGACTTTTCGGGTTCGGAGGTCCATGGTGTAAATTTCGGTATTACCAGACTCGGCCATGCTCATAATGACAGAGTCACCATCCGGCGAAAACCTCGGCGCAAAGGTCATGCCAGGGAAATCACCCAACACTTCTTGCCGGCCGGTATCAATGTTAAATATATAAACACGGGGCACATTGCCATGATAGGACATATAAGTTATCTCCTGGCGACTGGGAGAAAAACGTGGTGTCAGGACAAGGGAACTGCCATCGGTCAGAAAATGATGATTTTCGCCATCTTGGTCCATAATGGCGAGCCGCTTGATCCGCCTAATTTGTGATCCCGTCTCAGCTATATAGACAACGCGCGTGTCAAAATATCCCTCCTCACCGGTGACCCTCTTGTAAATGGCATCCGAGACGATGTGAGCGATACGGCGCCAATTTGAGGTCACCGTGGTGTAGACCTGACCCACCATCTGTTGCTGAGCAAAGACATCCCAAAGCCGGAATTGAACCTTCATTCGGTCATCGGCCAGGACCGAAACCTGGCCCTGGACCATGGCTTGGGCATTAAGAATACGCCAGTTCTGGAACCGCGGAACGGTCTCTAATGAGCGTTCAACTTCAATGAAGGCTTTTTCATCGATGGGATCAAAGAGGCCGGAGCGGGCGAGATCCGCCTGGATAACGCCAGAAATTCTTCGACCAAGTTGGACTTCTGGGGCTCCATTCCCAATGAAATTCGTGACCGCAATTGGCAGCGGTTTGACCGTTCCCCGGGTCACATCCACTTTTAATTCCGCTTGGGCTCTACCCGCGAGTACGAGAACTCCGGCCATAAATCCCACCGAAAGTAGGGAAAAGATTTTTGAATTTAGGCGCACAGCAAACATCTCCTCATCTCCCGAACATTTCGCTCGGATTAAAATTCAGGGTGACGTCTTTCCAGACATCGTATTTTTTCGGATCTAGTTTAAATGGCTGGCAGGCTTGATTGAGTACTGCCCGTTGAGCCGTCTCGGCGGCCGTGAGCTTGAAAGGATCGTTTTGAAAAGCGGACCGGTTGGTCACCCAGGCTCGACGTACTTTCCCGTTCGGCGACAATGTGGCACGAACCACCACGACAATATCCTGCGCGCCCTTGGCGCCGGGCTGAATATTCCAGCATGGCTGAATGGCGGTCCGAATTGAATTAATCATCTCTTGCCGCTCGGTCATCGTGATGCGGTTGCTGGCAGCGTCGTTCACGCGGCGACGGGTCAGCACTTTGGCGATCTGTTGTTCAAAACTATCTTTCGCGGGCTGAGCCTTTTTATCCTTCTTCGGCTTTTTCATCAGCGGCGGTTTTTTGAATTCCTTGGCCAGATTTTTAAGAACCGAGGCAAATTCATCCGGTGGCTTGGGTTTTCGTCTCGGCTTTGCCGTTGCAAACCTTTTGGGTGCTTGGGGTTTGACTTCAGGTTTAAGCAACGGATTTGGTTCAGTTTTTGGCTTAGGCTTCGCCTTTAAAGCTGGCTTAAGCGGCGGTGCTACCACAGCCTCCGGCTCCGGCAGTGGTGCCGGCGGCTGCGCTTTCGCTGCCGGTGCCGGTAGCGGGACCGGTTTTGGCGCGTCTTTTTTTGGCTCGGGCTGGGGATCGGGCTCAGGTTGCGACGGGAGATTGGTCTCGTTGGAAATGGTGACCAAATCCACCACCATGGGAACGTCTTCAATCTGCAAATCCCGCTGGATGTTCGGCAATCCAAACACACTCAGCACGACAACAGCCCCGTGCAACGTAACCGACATGATGATACTGGATCGCATGCTTTTAATTTAGTGGCTCATTTACGTTTTTTTTGTGGCACGGATGCGGTTCCGGGCAATTCCGTGATTAGCGCCACCTTGCGAAACCCGGCAGAGTTAATTGTGCCCATCACCTGAATCACCCGACCGTAATCTATGGTTTTGTCGCCACGGACAAAAATCCGGATGTCCGGATTTGCGCCCGTGACCGCGATCAATCTAGCGGACAATTTGTTCAAAGGAATTTGAGTGTCCTGCAAAAAAACCCGCCCGACGGAATCGATGCTGACAGAGAGGGGTTCATCTGTCTCCGTAATCACCGAAGTCTGGGCCTTTGGCAGGTCCACTTGCACTCCTGCGGTGAGCAGTGGCGCAGTCACCATAAAAATAACCAGCAGCACGAGCATGACGTCGACAAATGGGGTTACATTGATGTCCGACATGGGACGGTTCCGGTTCCGGGTCCGCCTTCGACCACCGCGGCCACTTCCCTGACTGACTGACGCCCCCATTCCTAGCCGTGCCCCTCAAGCTGGCGAGAGATAATGGCAGAGAACTCGCTCGAAAAATCGTCCAGCCGCGCCGCATAGCGGTCCATGTCCTTGGAAATCTTGTTGTACGCTATCACCGCCGGGATCGCCGCGAGTAACCCGAGTGCTGTGGCAAACAAGGCTTCCGCAATGCCTGGAGCCACGACGGCAAGGCTCGTATTTTTTGAGATAGCAATAGACTGAAAGCTGTTCATGATGCCCCAGACAGTGCCAAACAATCCTATAAATGGCGCTGTCGAACCGGTAGAGGCTAAAATAGTCAACTGCCGTTCAATGCGCTCCACCTCCCGGTTAACGGTGACAACCATCACCCGGTCTATCCGCTCAGTTAGACTAGAGCCCCGGTCGGCGCCAGACCCACCAGAATCCGCAGAGCGCCGCCATTCCCGCATAGCCGCCGAGAAGACCGCGGACATCGGATCCTGGGGTTGCGCGCCGATACGATCGTAGAGGACTTCCAACGATCCGCCAGACCAGAAAGACTCCTCGAACTCTGCGGCATCACTGTTTAATCTTTTCAGCCTCAAGGACTTTTCGATGATGATTGCCCAACACCAGATCGACGCCACGACAAGAATGATCATCACGGTTTTCACGATGATGTCCGCCTTCCAGAAGAGCGCCCCGACGGAAAAATCCGCGGCGCCTGTCGCCGCCATCACTGCAGTATCAACCTGTGCGAATTCCATAATTAGACGTTGCTCCCCTCTTCTATGAGTTGTTCAAATGCAGCCCTGACATCTGACGGTATTCGGGCTGCCTGACCAGTTTTTTGATTTCGCGCCACAATTTTTACATACATCACGACAAGGTCCTGGCCCCCACGCCTTATAGCCTGTCGCAGCGTCACAGACGCACCTTTGGTCTCCGAGCGCGTCGTCCAAACGTCCAAGGCGTCATCCAAAAAAGCAGGTTGAAGATAATCCGCCACACAATTTTTTACGACGAAATCAACGCCGTGGCGCACCTTCATCTGTCCATGCGCCGCCCCAATATCTCGGAGAAGCTCAGTTCGGGCCCGGTCTGTAAAGCGCAGATAGTTAGCATAGTAGACGATACCTGCCGCGTCAGTATCTTCATAATAGACGCGGATAGGATACACGTGGACACCCTCCTGAAACCTTCCAGACATGGGGACGGTGCTACTCATTCAGCTCCCCTGTCTGAGCTAAAAGCTCCAGCTGTTCAAGGCTATTGGGTGCGGTAATACCGAGATGCATGTACGCTCCCTCGGCCAGGATCCGGCCACGCGGCGTGCGCATCAACAGACCCTGCTGAATTAGATAGGGTTCCACCACTTCCTCGATCGTGTCTCGTTCCTCAGAGAGCGCTGCAGACAAAGTTTCAGCGCCGACCGGGCCACCGCCATAATTATCAGCGATGCACTGGAGATAGCGCCGGTCCAAGGCATCGAGGCCCATTGCATCAACCTCTAGCCGGTTGAGCGCTGCATCTGCCGCCGGC
>CAXFCV010000200.1:0-2385 GCA_964000975.1 uncultured Rhodospirillaceae bacterium
ATTGTGACGCGTCCGTCCGTGATCCAGCGTTCGGCTTCCCGGCGCGAGCATAATCCTGCACGGGACATAACCTTGGCGATGCGTTCCCCTTTAGGGTTTGAGCACTGATTAGTTTCGGGCGGCATTGATAAAAGCCGAAAAAATGCGCATATCGTTCGGATCCACTTCGAATTCCGGGTGCCACTGGACTCCTAGGCAGAACCGCTGACGCGATGATTCAATGCCCTCGATGACCCCGTCAGGTGCTTTGGCGTTCACCGTGACGGAGCCGGAAACCGCCGCCACGGCCTGATGGTGAGCGGAGTTCACCCGCATTTCTGTCACGCCGACAATGTCATGCAGGAGCGTGTTTTTTTCAATGACGATGGGGTGGCCCGGCTCATCACGTGGATTGGGTTGTTCATGGGCCAGTGCGTTAGTCACGTCATCTGGGATGTGTTGAATGAGGGTGCCTCCGAGGGCCACGTTCAAAAGCTGCTCGCCGCCGCAGATGCCCAGGACCGGGATGTCTCTCTCCAAGGCCTTTCGGGTGATACCAAGTTCGAATGCGGTCCGATTTTCCTTTAGGATGACGGTGTCATGGGCGGTCTGCTCGCCATAGAGAGCGGGGGAGACATCAAAGGCGCCGCCGGTGATGATAAGGCCGTCGATAAGGTCCGCATAATCGTCCACCAAGGCAGACTCATTAGGCAGAATGAGCGGCATACCGCCTGCCTTTGCGACCACGCTCGAATAATTTTCGCGCAGCGCATACCAAGGAAATTTGGAATATCCTCCCGGATCTTCGGAGTCCACGGTGATGGCGATAATAGGTCTCTGTCCGGGAGCGGCCATGATGGTACTGTAGAGCCCGTCGAGTCACGGTGCAAGATGAAGGCGACAGCTTGACGGCTAGGCAGGCCACCTGCCACTGTCTCTGGCATGTCTAAAGAGGCAAAAAGTTATATGCAGGTGGCGCTTGAACAGGCGGAGAAAGCCGGTGCCGCCGGCGAGGTTCCTGTGGGTGCCGTCCTTGTAGAGAGTTTCTCGGGTGAGATTGTAGCCGCTGCGGGGAACCGGGTTGAAGAGCTTCACGATCCGACCGCCCATGCAGAGATGCTTGTTCTACGGGTGGGTGGACAGCGCCTCCGCGCACCCCGTCTGCCAATGTGTGATCTTTATGTAACCCTGGAACCCTGTCCGATGTGCGCTCAAGCCATTTCTATCGCGCGTCTACGACGGCTATATTTCGGAGCATTTGATCCTAAGGGGGGTGGCGTTGATCACGGCCCCAAGATTTTCGCTCAGAACTCCTGCAGACATGTCCCAGAAGTTTATGGAGGTCTTGAGGAGAAAGCTAGCGCGTCGTTGCTGCGGGCTTTTTTCTCCGAGCGGCGATAGGTTGCTATATGCCCTTACCTATTCCAACATGCACGCGATGTGATCGTCTCCTGAGGGATTTGTCGTTTTACCGATTGAGTCATGAACAATAGGGATTTTTCCGATGAAGTCTGAGCCTTTAGAGCGGGTATCTGTGGGCATGCTTGTTGACTGTTTAATTACGATCGGTCCCTTGTAAAAAAGGGTGCGATATTTGTATTTTAGAACCTCCTATCATGGTCTAAATCTGGAGTGTCGGTATGTCCTCTGACAGTATCAACAATATAGCCCCGCCTTGGTCTTTCAGCCATGTAGGCCTGTACGTAAAAGACCTTGATCGGATGGCAGCGTTTTACCTTCAGGCTTTCAGCATGGTTGAGACGGATGCCGGACCGGCGCGGGGTCATCACATCCGATTTCTGACCCGGGATGCCCGTGAACACCATCAAGTGGTTCTCGAAACGTCCCGCACAACAGACGAGACCACCATCCAGCAATTGTCCTTTCGGTTTGACTGTCTGGATGATCTCCGCGTGATGAAGACGCGGATCGAAAACCTGCCGGACGATGTCCTGAGCCCGGATATGTTGCCATATGGGGTCAATCATGGGAACGCATGGTCCCTCTATTGTCATGACCCGGAGGGTAACAGGATAGAAATGTTTTTGGACTCGCCCTTTTATGTGCGCCAGCCCTGTATCGACAAGCTCGACCTCTCCCTGACCGATGAGGAAATCCTCCAAGCCACAATGGACGCTTTTGGAGATGATGTAGCGACGCGGCCCTGGAAGGACTGGTCAAACGAATTGGCTGACAAATTGGCGGAGGACCGTGGACCCGCATGTGTATAAGGGAAGGGAGAGTTTTGAAGAGAGGTCTGCAACCCTCTTGTTCCCATGATATGTTATTTGTTGCCAGATCCATGGGACGCCGGGGAGGGAAAAAAAATGCCAAAAATTTTCAATAAAGATACCATTGATACTGAGACGTTGAGTGATGGGGCTCTGCGACGCGTTTTGCTGGACG
>CAXFCV010000201.1:0-2546 GCA_964000975.1 uncultured Rhodospirillaceae bacterium
AAGACTGTAGCGACATCCCCGCGCCCGGTTGATGGGAGCCAACCTAAATTAACAGAAAAAAACATGATCAGGATGATGCCTACCCAGAAGGTAGGCATTGAGAAACCCAGAATTGAGCCAGCCATGATGGTCTTGCTGACCTTACTCCCCGGCTTCAGTCCGGCATAAACGCCGAGCGGAATACCAAAGACAACGGCAATAGACAGGGAAAATAAAGCTAGCTCAAAGGTTGCCGGCATCCGCTGGACAATTAGTTTGAGTGCGGGTTCACCAAAGACAAAAGACTTGCCAAGGTCACCCTGGAAAGCATTGACAAGGAAAAACCAGTATTGTTCTGTGACTGGCCGATCAAGGCCGAGATCCTTTATGACGCGGTCAATCTCTGCCTGATCGGCCTCCGGATTGATCAGCATATCGACAGGGTCGCCAATAAGGTTCACGCCGGCAAACACGATAAGCGACATGATGAAGAGCACCAAGATGCTTTGCAAGGATCGTCTCAGGATGAAGGCTGTCATCAAACGCTCATTTAAATGCTCTGCAACCCCACGCCAATCAAATGTTCAGCGTGGGGTCAACATATTTACGGATCGAGCCTAGTTTGCCTTTAGATCCATAACTATAGTGCGTTCATCCGTGCGAGGGGTGTATTTATACCCTTTCTTGGACGCCCAGGTGTTTTGCTGGTAATGAACCGGAATGACGCCAAAGTTCTCGCCCACAGCGATTTCGGTTGCTTCGGCAAGGAGCTTGCCACGAGCATCAGAGTCGACTGTCGCTAGAGCCTTTTGGATTATTTCATCTACACGTGGGTCAGAGTGACGCCCCCGATTTGCTGCACCAAGACCCTTGGATTTGTCAAAGGTGTGTAGCAATGCTTTTAGTGGCGATGAAGCCTCACCGGAACCAGCACCCCAGCCAAGAAGCATAAAGCTAAATTCAGGCGATTCGTTCGGGCCACCTCTGGAAGCACGCTTGAAGTAGACAGCCTTTGTCATGGTCTCAACGCTAGCCTCAATGCCGATCCTGTTGAACATCTGCGCCAACGCCTCTGCAACTTTCGCATCATTGATGTAGCGATCATTCGGGCCGTGAATGGTCATCTTGAAACCATCAGCGTAGCCGGCTTCGGCCAGTAGCTTCTTTGATAGCTCTGGATCGTATTTCAGCGGCTTCATGTTTTCAGAAACGCCGTGGAATCCTGCTGGAAGAAGCTGACCTGCAGGCGTGGCAATACCCTCCATCACCCGTGCCACAATGGCATCACGATTGATAGCATGCGAAATTGCCTTGCGAACGCGAACGTCCATGAGCGGATTCTTAATCTGGCTGCCATCCTTTGCTGTGATATGGGGTGAATTCTCACGGAATTGGTCCATGTGAAGATAGATCACACGGTTCGAGGAACCGCTGCTTATCTCGAGTGAGCTATCCTCCTTCAATCGAGCAACATCGAGTGGAGGTACATTGTCAATAAAATCAACGTCCCCCGCCAACAGCGCTGAGATACGTGCAGGACCGGCCTTAATCGGTTTAAAGGTTACCTTGTCAAATGCTGCCATATCGCCGTGATAATTAGGGTTTGCTTCCAAAATTATACGGTCGCCAGGGACCCACTCTACAAACTTGTACGGGCCTGTGCCTATTGTCGCCTTACCGCTGTTATAGTCCTCGGTTGACGCACCAGTGCCAGCTTTTGCAGAGATGATTTTGACGGTCGTCATGTCGTTTGGCATCAACGGATAAGGCTTTTCTGTTTTGATGTGGATCGTGTGGCTATCAATCTTCTCAAAGGTTTTCCCTTTGAGATAGGTGACAAAGCTTGACGGCGAATTCGGCACGTTCTGCGCACGCTCGACAGTGAAAATCACGTCGTCCGCCGTGAAATCGCTTCCGTCGTGCCACTTCACGCCCTTACGCAGCTTAAACTCCCAAGTTGTGTCATTGATCGGCTTCCAGGAAACCGCAAGATCAGGATAGTGTTGCTGGTTCTCGTCGCTACCCACAAGTGAACTGAATATTTGGGTGGCGAAAGCGTTATTTGGGCCGAGATTATGATAGTGCGGATCGATCGAGCTTGGCTCAGATTTCAAACCGACCCGCAATTCCGCGGCCATTGCGTTGGCTGAGATAAGGATCGCAGCCATACCAATGGTAAATAGTCGAAGCATTCGCATTTGTTTCTCCCTTCACATTTTGTGTTGTACGGTAACTATTCATTGAAAAAAATTTGTTGTCCACATTTTGCGCCGGTCGAGTTCATGCATATTGCCCATCCGTTGCTTGCTGAACGTCAAATTTATAATATTACTGGAGCGGCGAAGGTAATCTCCTTTCGGCAACAGGATCCGGCTGTCGTCACCAAAATAACACCAACGCTAGTATTCTTGCACGGCTTCAACGGCAACAGTGCCAGCTGGAGATATCAATTCAGCCACTTCCAGACCTGCCGGGTCCTTTCAATTGATGCACCGGGGTTTGGTGAGACATCAATCTTGGAAGACGGCATGGCTGGCTTTGCCGAAGTTGTTATCCAGATGCTGTAT
>CAXFCV010000202.1:0-8686 GCA_964000975.1 uncultured Rhodospirillaceae bacterium
TTATTTTATCCAAGAAGTCACCACCAATGGGTGCGTAACATGTTACACAAGCACAACCCTCTCAATCTTGTGTTGCTAGGGCGCATGCTATGAATGGCCACCCTTGAATTCGCTCAGTGCAGGTAGGAAGTTTAACCGTAAGCTTAACCATCATTGGACAAAACACCCTACATATTAGAGTAATTTGGTCCTCCTCCTCCCTCAGGGACACACCATTTGATATTCTGCAAAGGGTCTTTGATGTCACAAGTTTTGCAGTGAACACAGTTTTGAGCGTTTATTTGCAGTCTGGCCTCATGTTCAACTTCTACATATTCGTAAACGCCTGCAGGGCAGTAATTGACTTCAGGCCCAGCAAAATTTTTTAAATTATTTTCAACTGCCAGCTTCTCGTCCTTTAGAACTAGATGACAAGGTTGATCCTCTGCGTGGTTTGTATTAGATAAAAATACCGAAGATAACTTATCGAAGGTAATCTTACCATCCGGTTTAGGGTAAATAATTGGTTTTGATTCCTTAGCTCTGGCAGTTTGTTGATGGTCGAATCGATGATTCAGGGTCCACGGAGCCTTCCCTCTAAATATCATTGTATCAAAAGCCGAGTAAATCATGGCAGGAAATAATCCCCAGTGAAATGAAGGCTTGATATTACGCACCCTATAAAGCTCATCCCATAGCCAACTCTTCTTTATTCTATTTTGAAAACTCACTAGTACCCTATCATCGAGCGATTGATCTTTAAAAGCCGTAAAAATAGCGACACCTGCTTCTATCCCCGACTTCATTGCGGTGTGCGTGCCCTTTATTTTCGGAACGTTTAAGAATCCCGCCGAATCACCCACAAGTATACCACCAGGAAACGATAGCTCAGGAATCGCTTGGAAGCCTCCGGCACTGATCGTCCGAGCCCCGTAGGACAATCGCCTAGCGCCATCAAATATCTTCTTGACAGCCGGATGGGTTTTAAACCGCTGCATTTCGTCGAACGGACTCAAATAGGGGTTCTTGTAATCCAGGCCAATGACAAATCCGACGGCAACTTGGTTATTTTCGAAATGATAAATGAAAGAGCCGCCATAGGTATCCGTTTCCATGGGCCAACCGACGGTGTGTGTGATGGCGCCCTGATCATGTTTTTCAGGATCAACTTCCCAAAGTTCTTTGATGCCAATTCCATAAGTCTGCGGGTCCGACTCCGAATCTAGATTAAATTTTTCAATGAGCGTTTTGGAGAGGGAGCCGCGGCAGCCTTCGCTAAAGAGCGTGTAGGTGGCGTGGAGTTCGACGCCCGGTTCGTAATTTTGCGTGGGTTGGCTATCCTTGCCAATTCCCATATCGCCGGTGGCGATGCCTTTGACCCTCCCGGAGTCCTCAAAAAGAATTTCGGCGGCGGCGAAGCCCGGATAGATCTCCACGCCCAAACTCTCGGCCTGCTCCCCAAGCCAGCGGCAGAAGTTTCCGAGGCTAATAATATAGTTGCCGTGGTTATTCATTTGGGGTGGCGTGGGCAGTTTCCGCGCGCTTGTCCTCGTAAGGTGCAGGAAGTTGTCTTTCTTAGCCTGGGTATTAAGGGGGGCGCCCTTGTCTCTCCAGTCCGGTATCAGTTCATCGAGGGTGCGCGGTTCAATCACTGCACCCGAGAGGATATGCGCGCCCACCTCAGAGCCTTTTTCGACGACGCAGACATTGATCTCGTGGTTCTCTTCAGCGGCACGCTGTTTTAGCCGGATGGCGGCCGATAGGCCCGAGGGGCCTGCCCCAACGATTACCACATCAAATTCCATGGATTCCCGCTCGCTCACATTTTACTCCTTTTCCGTCCCTTCTTGCGGGTGCGTTCTGTTCGCTAGCCTGATACACTCTCGATATGAACGCGCCCGAAGATACACTGCAGAATGCCCGCGATGCCCTGGTTTGGCAACTGGAAGCGGGCATCGACGAGTGCATAGGCGAAAACCCTATAGATCGATTTCAGCAAGTGCCGCCCCTTGCTGCTGCCGAATCAGGGCTCGGCGACTCGCATTCCGGTAACGAAGCCCCACCGTCGGCGGGCCCTCGCCGCAGGACGAACCACCCGTTGGAGGCTTCGGTGCTGGCGGCGAGACACCCCCCCGGAGTGCGGGGCGCTTGGGATCTTGCCTCTAAGTGTGCCAGTATTGCTGAGTTGGAGCAAGCTGTGCGGGCGTTTGAAGGCTGTCCCCTAAAACAAACTGCCACCAACACCGTGTTCGCTGGCGGTAATCCGGATGCCAAGATCATGTTCATCGGCGAAGCGCCGGGCGCCGATGAGGACCGCCAAGGCACGCCCTTTGTCGGCAGGAGTGGCCAGCTCTTCGATAAAATGGCATCGTCTATCGGACTAGATCGAACAAATATCTATATCACAAACATTGTCTTCTGGCGCCCGCCAGGTAACCGGAACCCGTCTACCAGCGAAATCGCTGTTTGCCTGCCGTTCGTAGAGCGCCATATTGAACTCGTTGGCCCGGACATTCTGGTGCCGCTTGGCGGACCGGCGGCTAAAACCTTGTTAGGTGTCCAACAGGGCATCACCCGTCTTCGGGGTAAATGGTTCTCCTATCAAACGAGCAACATTGCAGCTCCAATTGATGTATTACCTTTTTTCCACCCTGCATACCTTTTACGCTCTCCGGCCCATAAACGCGAGAGTTGGCAAGATCTCCTCACCCTCAAGGATCGGCTGGCGTCCGGGAGTTAACTCAAAAATACCGGATGTTATAACCTCCAGCCTTTATGTTTAAGTAGGGCGGCTGAGCAGGATAACTCGAGAGGGTGCTCGCGGAGTCCGGTTTTCCGGCGGCGAAAATCTTATCGACCTAGAAGCAAACGAGGGAGCGCGCAGGTTGCCTGAGCAGCAGGATTCCCCTATGATCTGGTTTTATTTATTGGGCCAGTTGTGCTGGATATCCCCGTGAAAAGGGTGCCACAGCACTAATAGGGGTAGTCCTGAATTATAATTCCATGACAGTGAGTTTGGTATGGACAGGCCTAATGGCCGTTGCAGTGAGTTCGGTCAGCTATGCTGAAACTTACGCCGCTCCCCGGGCGGAGGCAGAATCGAAGACCATTTTTCAGAACACCCCGCGATATGCCCCAGCGAAAAAGCTCGCGATTGAGCCGGGGCGTAAGCCGCGGTATGTCGAGCGGTTTAATATCGAAAACTATCTCCTCGACGGTGAGAGAGGGCCCCGATGGACGAACGGGGAAATTCCAGCCATTTTGTCTGAGCCGGATGTCAGCCGGTATCGAGTTATTTTCCGGGTTCAGCAAGAGGGAGATTGGCGCCTCGCTGATAAAATCATACGTTCGCTCGACAACCCAATCCTAATGGGGCATGTCTTGGCACAACGCTACCTGCACCCAACAAAATATCGGTCCAGTTATGGCGAACTGAGATCGTGGATGGCCTCTTATGCTGACCATCCAGACGCGCGGCGGCTTTATAAGTTGGCGCTCAATCGTCGGCCTGCAAATTGGAAATTACCCAAACCGCCAGCGGGGCACTCCCTTAATGGGTCTGGTCATGATGGCCGTAAAATTTCCTATAGGGTGTATAATCCGCGCAAAAAACTCAATCGGGTGCAGCGAGGGGAAATGCGGAGCTATGAGCGTCGCCTCCGATTCTATTTGCGTAAGGGCTGGACCCTGGCTTTCAAGCGGCTGGTCAATAATCACCGCGTGAAAATGCTTTTCCACGCTGTTCAAATGGATAAGGAGCGCGCTAATTTGGCAGCGGGCTATTTCGCGGCGGGACGCGACGACTGGGCCCTAAAGTGGGCTGAGAAAGCCGCTGGACGGTCTGGTAAATATTTACCGGAAGCCCATTGGACGGCTGCCATGGCGTCCTGGCGGCTCAAACGATTCAAGAACTCTCGCGCCCATTTCGATGCCGTGGCCAGGTCTGAATATGCCTCGCCCTGGATTGTTTCAGCGGGCGCTTTTTGGGCAGCACGAGCAAGTATTAAAGTCCGAAAACCCGAAGACTTTAGCCGGTATTTAGAGATGGCAGCAGAGCATCCCCGGACATTCTACGGCTTTTTGGGCAGCTTTCTGCTCAATCGGAAGGTAAACTTCAACTGGGCGCCGCCGCCACTGGCCAAGCAGGCAGTGGCGGAATTGGCCAACGCACCGGGCGGGCGCCGCGCCGTTACTCTCTTGCAAGTGGGGGAGGACCTCCGGGCGGAGCGGGAGTTGCGCACTGTCTTTTCATCAGCAAAACCCGAGTTGGCGCGGGCGATGTTAGCTTTGGCCGACCGTGCGGAGATGCCATCTCTCGCTATGCGTCTTGGCAATCTCCTGGTCTCGTCCAGTGATAAGTTATATGACAGCACGGTCTATCCAGCGCCGGCGCTCCGTGCGGGAAAAAACAAGATCATCGACCGCGAACTCATCCTCGCCATCGTTCGTCAGGAGTCGGGTTTTAATCCTAAAGCCAAAAGTCACAGGGGCGCGCGCGGACTCATGCAGTTGATGCCGGGTACTGCTAGCTTTGTCGCTAAAGACAGAAAGTACAGGAGTTCCAAACGGAAGGAACTATTCGACCCAGAGACTAATATCGAACTCGGCCAGCGCTACATTAATATTTTGCTCAAGGACAAGCGGGTGAAGGGTGACTTATTTCGCATGACAACTGCGTGGAATGCAGGCCCCGGAAATCTCAATAAATGGTCCCTCAAAGTGCAACATGGCAATGATCCGCTGCTCTTCATCGAGAGTATTCCTGCTAAGGAAACGCGGATCTTTGTGGAGCGTGTCCTGACAAATTATTGGGTTTACCGGGCACGCTTCCGCCAACCATTGGTTTCGCTTGAAGCGGTTGCATCGGGCAAGTGGCCGATCTATCGCTCGAAAAGGTCTAATGGAACCGAACTCGCTGGTGAGATGCCGTTGGGCGGAAAGGCTCAATAATGGGAATTTAACTGATATGAGCCAAGAAAGAGAATTTTTACCTGTGAACATCGCCGTCATGACGGTCTCCGACACACGGACGCTGGAGAATGATAAATCCGGCGATACGTTAGTGGACCGGCTTGATGGAGCCGGCCACAAGCTGGTGGGCCGGGAAATTGTGCCGGACGAACAGGACAAAATCGTCTCGCGCCTCAAGGCTTGGATTGATGATGCGGATGTTGATGTTGTCCTGGCGACGGGTGGCACTGGTGTCACCGGGCGGGATGTGACGCCTGAGGCATTCTCGAAGGTATGTGAGAAAGACATTCCAGGTTTTGGCGAACTTTTCCGCATGCTGAGTTTTGACAAGATTGGCACGTCTACCATTCAATCCCGAGCCACCGCCGGGGTCGCGGGAGGGACCTATCTGTTCGCACTGCCCGGCAGCCCCGGCGCGTGCCGAGACGCATGGGACGATATCCTCGTTCACCAGCTCGATTATCGGTTTAAGCCGTGCAATTTTGTTGAACTCATGCCGCGGTTGAGGGAGAAATAATATCTCTGAATGCGCCGTTTTTGTTCTTACAATGAACCGTTTCTCTAGATAACATCACGTTATCATGGATGTACTATCAGCTCAGCTCTGAGAGGGCCCGGCGGAATGGGTGATGCTGCGGGCCGGCTCGATGCATCTGACCTCAAGAAATTAGACGATGGATAGTGGCAGTCTAAAGAACTTGCCGGGCAATGATTAACAGACCTTAAACCGGTGCCCTCCTGTAATAGCAGTAGCCCTAATATGCAGCGGAATTTTCCTCCTATCGCCATATTAATCGCTGTAAAGGTTGCCCAAATAGATGTATCGCCTCCCAGCCGACTCACGGTTGATTAAATTTGTGTCTCGGCTCGACCTTTAAAAGCACTCTGTCTCAGAGGCTCAGCGCGAGTTTATTGATCAAGACGAGGAAAATCTACTGCAGGGCCTGGAAGTCAAGTGCCACAGCCTCCTGTGGAACTGTTCACACATATCAGGGGTAGCACCCTGTCCCCGATCTCGCATAATTTAGGTGGCTGGGATCCGGGCGGCCTTGTCTCTCATTTTGGGATCACAGGAAGCGGATTTAACTGCTCGAAACCCGGTTCCCAGTGTGTACCAAATGGTGGCCCAGTTGTCCGGTGCGGTTCGGCTAACGGTGATGAGGGTTCAGAGGTCGGAAACCGTAAGGACCACGTTGCCGAGGTTTTGACCCGTGGCAATTAAATCATGCGCTGCGCCAATATCATCCAACGGGAAACGGGCGCCAATAAGTGTGTCCAGGGCGCCGTCCTCGAGCATGCCTTTCAGATACGCGGTGCCTGCCGTCAACTCGAGTTCTGTGAGTTCGTAAACGATGAACCATTTCAGCTGGGCGCCGCGGACAATGAAACTCATTGCGGGTACCTGTGCCATCGGTTCACCACTTCCATAGATAATAGCTGTGCCCTTAGGAGCCAAAATGCGGTCGTAAAGAGCGGCGTTGGCCGAGAGGCTGACTTCAATGATGCGATCAGCACCGCGACCCGCCGTCAGGCTGAGCAGTTGATCGACGTAATCTTCATCTTTGTAATTTAGAATTTCATCGGCGCCTGCCGCCCTGGCAATGGTTGCCTTTTTGGGCCCGCTTACCGTGGCAATTACGTGGGCACCGGCGCGTTTTGCAATCTGAATGGCGTGATGTCCCACGGTGCCCGCCCCGCCCTGAATAAGAAGCGTTTGGCCCGACACGTCGCCGTCAAAGAAAACGGATTGGTGCGCAGTTAAAAAGGGGATGCCGAAGCAGGCCCCTTCTTCAAAACTGGCCCTATCCGGCAGCGGGATCACGTATTTTGCGGGCAGTACAGTATACTCTGCCGCCGTACCATAGGGGCGTTGCCATTGGCCATTTAATACCCAAACCCGGTCGCCTTCACTTACATGCGAAACAGCGCCGCCGATGGCATCGACAATGCCGGCCCCGTCGCTTTGCGGGATAATTATTGGAAACGGGAGAGCACCGGCCCGGCCTCGTTCGCGGGCTTTCCAGTCAGACGGGTTAACCCCAGACACCGCTATTTTAACGCGCACGTCCCTGTCCCCGGGCTCGGGCCTGTCCATCTCACCCAATTTGAGAACATCCGAACCGCCAAGTTCCGTATAATAGGCAGACTTCATCTCACATCCCCACCGTAAAAACTTAATCAAAGCCTATAGAGTTGTTAGACAATACCGATACTTGTGAACAGTCCCAAATCCACTTTCATCTTTCCTGAACTGATGACAAAAAGACGCTTCTCTAGCGTAGCGTTCATAGCCTTAAACTTTTTATTAGGCCGAGATCAAGACACAGGCCTGTATTTTTTGATTAATTAGTTCAAAGGTTTTACTGCCGTTGCTATTTCCGCCCCTCCCTTTTTCTGACCCGTGGGGTCAAGGCCTATCATGGTGATCGATGGTTGGTCTATGATTAGAGTCAAGTCCGGGCGTAAACGATATACGCGTTAAAAGCTTATCATCATATTAGAGAGAAATGACCGGATCTGGAGTTAATTTAGTGCACACCGAAGAGATTTCGCCAGAATATCTATCAGAGTGGTTGGAGGTGCCACTGGAGATCGCATCTAAATCTTTTGAGGACATGCCGCGCGCACCCATGAATTTCATCATTCCTGATCTATCGGATCAGCTTCGGATCTTGAAGGAATGTCATAGAAAATTAGAATTTATGATGACTAAGCCATCCTCGGATTTGAAGAAGAAAAATTGGGAGTCCCGATGGCAAACGGTTTTGGAGCGCGTCGCTGATGAAGGTGTGAATGAAGAAAGCTTGCGGCCCGCTTATTTCGATCGGAAAATGCTGCGACTGAGGGGAACATATGTTCATGGCTGCCAGTTTGGTCTCATCCAAACACAGGTAACCCTGTTAAACTAACGGAAGCGGATTTAGTGTTTATCGATGGCGGACATTCCATCGAGACCGTCGAGAATGATTTTCACAGCTTGAGTGGCTGCACAAATATCCTAATGGATGATTATTACAGCCCATGTGATCGCGGCCTATGCCCAGATGTAAAGCAATTCGGGTGCAACCAACTTGTCGAAAAACTGCCTCATTGGGTGCTACCTGTGAGGGATCCTGTTGCCGGAGGTGGGCTTGTCCAAATCGTTGCACTTGGCATACTTGCCTCTTTGTTTATTACCGAAACACAAATACCAGAGATCACGGAAATATAAAGTGGTGGGGTCGCGTTAAGACTGATGAATAGCCCTGCAATTGAACCCCCCAGCTCTTATCAACATCCTTCAAGCCGCATGTAATGCGCGTGAAGAAGCACCTTCTTTTCGGAATTACCCTCTGATATTTCGGCACGACGTCAGGTCAATTAGTGGACTGCGAATATGTACAGGTCGGAACTTTAGAGATATAGTTATCTATGGAATCTTGAGCAATCTGTCTTTTTAAATCGGTTGGTGGAGCCGAGGGGAATCGAACCCCTGACCTCCACGTTGCGAACGTGGCGCTCTCCCAACTGAGCTACGGCCCCATATGATTTTCTTCACCAATCCTCTGGCAGCCTCACGATACGAATCTCTGGGATATAGGCTGTCCCGTTTATTTCAGATCGGATTACGGCGGCGGATAATGGGGCTCACCTGCTTTCCTGTCAAGCCGTTCCTACTTGCCTGTGAATAAGCGAAAAACACGAGTTTCATCCGTCTTGCCAAATTTTTATCCGATGTTTAGGCTTTAAATTGAAA
>CAXFCV010000203.1:0-2587 GCA_964000975.1 uncultured Rhodospirillaceae bacterium
AAACAAGGCCTGTGCGGCGATGCCGGCATGTGACAAAAGATCTGGCGGTAATATGATTCGGCCCTCGGTATCGTAGGTAAGCTGATGCGAATTTCCAAGGATGGTTGAGGCGAGGTCATCTTGGTCGTCCGAGAACAACTCTAGATCGTCAAGACTTGTAATAATCCGCTGAATGAAGGAATCGCCGCAGATTTCGACGGCGGCGTGCTTGAATGACGGGAACGCGTATACCCCCTGAAAGTCTTGATCTGCCAAGGCGTCACGGAAGGGTTTAGGCACGGACACCCGTCCTTTTTTATCAATCTTATTGATGTGCCTTCCAATTAACGCAGCCATTCCCGCCTCAGCACACTAAGTGAAGCGGTCACCGGAACCCGAAGCCCGATGAGAACGCTTCCAACTGCCCATTATCACCCTGTCTATTGCGTGAGTGTAAATTGGGAAATATTGGGATACCATGGGATTAAATGGGCGTCAATGGGGTATCATGGTTTAAAATGGGTTAACAAAGGGTTTAACTCCGGTGCCCCCATTATACGCAGCGTGCCCCGCGCTCCCGAGCGCGTCGTCCGCCACACCGCGTGTGGCCTCCACCAAACGCCGCGATTGGGGCCATAACAGGGAACAATTGTGCTTACTCTCGAGCCCTGCGAAATCAAAGAGAGACGTATGCAAGAGGAACCCGCTATGCTTCGGAAGCCGGGATATTTTTAGCCCAATGTAAGGTCGGCTATGTTGGGAGGTTGGATGTTATAGAGAGATAGCTATACCGAATTATGATAATGAGAGAGGACTTCGCTCAATAAAGGAGCCATGAAGCGAAATCCCTTCAGAAATATAAACGTCATTCAAGGTTGTGTCGAATGTGCACTGATCCCAACGAACATCATCTGGCAAATCTGATGCGGAGAAGTCATCAGGGGCGCGCATCTCGATAGGCTTGCCGCCGGGGCGCTGCTACACTGAGACCATAGTTTAGTGTCGAGCAACGGAGAGCGGACCAACGCCAATAGTAGGTCAGATGACCCCGGAAAAATAGTCAATGGTGCGTCGAAGGCCGTCTTCGAGAGGAATTGCCGGCTGCCAGTCCAGCAGAGTTTTAGCGCGACCGATGTCGGGACACCGCTGCATCGGATCGTCCTGAGGCAATGCGCGGGTCTCTACCAGAGACGAAGACCCGGTCATGGTGATGACCTGCTGCGCCAGCTCATCGATGGTAAATTCGCTGGGATTGCCCAGATTGATAGGCCCAATAACATTGTCCGGCGCTTCCATCAGAGCAATGAGCCCGTTTACCAAGTCATCAACATAGCAGAACGACCGGGTCTGGCTACCGTCGCCATAAAGGGTAACAGGCTCACCTTTCAGCGCCTGCACAATGAAATTGGAGACGACGCGCCCGTCATTCGGGTGCATCCGGGGGCCGTAGGTGTTGAAGATGCGTGCTACCCGAATGTTTATGCCGTGTTGGCGATGAAAATCGAAAAATAGAGTCTCGGCACAGCGTTTGCCCTCGTCGTAGCAGCCGCGAGGACCAATCGGATTGACGTTGCCCCAATAATCTTCCGTTTGGGGATGGACCTCTGGGTCGCCATACACTTCGCTGGTAGACGCCTGGAGAATTTTGGCACCCGTCCTTTTCGCCAGACCAAGCATGTTAATCGCCCCGTGCACGCTAGTTTTTGTCGTTTGAACGGGATCATGCTGGTAGTGGAGAGGCGAGGCCGGACACGCGAGATTGAAGATTTCGTCCACTTCGATATACAACGGAAATGTAATGTCATGACGCATCAGTTCAAAATTCTGCGCGTCCATGAGTCCGGAAACATTAAATTTGCTGCCAGTAAAATAATTATCCAGGCAAAGAACTTCGTGGCCCGCCGCCACAAGCCTGTCACATAAATGAGATCCGATAAATCCGGCGCCGCCGGTGATTAGAATACGTTTTTTCACAATAAACCGCCTTATCTGAACTTTACACTCTGGCCGTGCACTCGAAACCTACCACTTCAACCCGCGAAAAAGAAGAGTAACTCCAGCGTCTTAGTATGGCGTTACAAGCTGCCCGGTTAATTTTCTGCGAGGATCTAGTCGAGCGACTTCAACGCGTTTAAGTTTGCCTGGGGCCTCGCCAAATAACGGTGCTAAACGATTTGCGTTAACTTACCAACCCTGTGGGTAATTCCACTCATCAACGAGGAGCCACTCAACGCGGACCTGCCCTCGGTCCTTGGCAAAAAGAAGGCGCATGTTATGCTCTGGGCGCAGAGTGTCTAGCGGGTCAAACTGTGCCGCCGCAGCACCGAGAATTTAATCAACCTTTCTCATGATGAGGGAATAAGCATGTTTCAGTGCGGTCAGATCGAGATCTGCATGGCAGAGGAGAACCGCCCGTGGAAACCGGATATAACCCGACAAAGTTCAAATAATTCGGATGTTATTGAATAATGGACCCATCTTACGGCGAGACGACCTATCCCGCGATCCAGGCCTCTAAACTCACCAAAGACTACAACGGCACCATGGCAGTTAAGAATATCTCGTTCACCGTTAAACGAGGCGCCATTGTTGGGCTTCTCGGCGGAAA
>CAXFCV010000204.1:0-7148 GCA_964000975.1 uncultured Rhodospirillaceae bacterium
CGGGCTGCCGCCCGTGCCGAGCTGGCCCCCTTGCGCAAAAAATCCAAGGAGGCCGAAAAACGGATCAACGACCTGTCACGCAAGATTGCAGACATCGAAGCGCGACTGGCCGATCCGGATCTTTATGCCAGTGGTGGAGAAGACCTTGCCAGCCTGCAAGAAACTTTGGGAGGCACGAAAAAAGAACGGGCAGACCTGGAATATTCCTGGCTCGAAATTCAGGAAAATCTGGAAAACCTTAAGCGCAATCAATGAGCACCGGATGGCGCGCGGAATTCCCATAACGGGTGGGATAAGATTCGGGTTGTCTTCCGTTGGGCCTACCCCCTACACTTCGGCTCCACGCAGCGAGGCAACCGTCATGACATCAACTGAAATCATTCTCGACCACCATTTGGACTGTTTCAGTAAGGGGGACCTGAAGGGCCTTCTCTCTGACTACACCGAAAACACCGTGCTCGAGACGCCGACCGGTCAAATTACCGGCCTCAAAACCTTGCGAAAGGTGTTCGCTTCCTTGGTGACAGAATTTGGAAAAGGAGAATCCACTTTCAACATGGTGAGACGGTCCGTTTCGGGGAATCATGCTTTTATTTTTTGGAGAGCCCGAACGGAAGACAATGAATATCATGTTGGCACGGATACATTTTACATCGTAGACGGAAAAATCGCTTATCAAACCTTTGCCGGGCACATCACGCCTCGGACGTAAAACAGGGAATACAAAATGGATCGCATAAACATCGGTGTCATCGGTACCGGCTGGACGGGTGGTATCCGAGCAAATGCTCTCGCTAAAAGCCCTTACATCGAAGAACTGCACGTTGCCGAAATCAATCCAGAACGTTTGGCGGAAATCAAGGCTGAAACTAATCCCGCATCGTCCACCGACCATTGGGAAGATCTGATAAAGAACGACGAGATCCAAGCAATTGTTGTGTCAGCGACGCCAGAAGCCACGCATTATCCCATGACCAAAGCGGCCCTTGAGTCGGGCAAGCATGTCTTTGTCGAAAAGCCGATCTCCACGACCCTGGAAGAGGCTGACGAACTCATCGCGTTAGCAGAGGCCAACAATCTTAAATTCACAGTTGGTTATTCCCAGCGCTTTAAACCCCGGTTCGCCTATGTGAACAAGGTCATCAAGGAGAAGCTTGCCGGGGAGCCAGTCACTTGTCTTGTCAGCCGGAACGTGACCCGGGAACTGGGAAAGAAAATCACCGGCAGGTCCAAACTATCGCCGGCGGCTATGGAGGCAACTCATGATCTGGATTTCCTCCTGTGGTGTCTTCAGCCCAGAAAACCGGTAAAGGTTTATTCTCAGACGTCAGGCAAGCTCTTTCGGCAAAACAGCGAGACGCCGGACCACCAGTGGATCATGGTCACCATGGATGACGGCACGACAATTACCGTCGGCGCAGGCTGGATCCTTCCTCTGGGCTATCCCAATTACTCTCAGTGCTGGATTGAGGTGGTATGTACGGACGGCGCGCTCACCATCGACGACACCCATAAAGAGGTGCAGTTAAACACAGCGGAGCACGGCATCAGATATCCGATGTCCTCAATGCCGGGCGAACCGGTCGACCATGTCTTTGCCGGCCCCATGCAGGAAGAGACGATTCATTTCGTGGAAGCGATTGTTTATGACCGGCCAGTCATGGTGAAGCCTGCGGAAGCACGCCTAGTCATGGACGTCTATGTCGCCGCTGATATGTCGGATGAATTGGGAGAACCTGTCACCCTGCCCAGAAACGATCCTCGTTAGCCGCGTCTCATTGTGGCAAAAGCCCAGGCAGGGGATTTCCGAAGGGGCGTCAAGGGGCGCCTCCGCCGGACCTTCGACACGGTTTTCTGGAGGGCCCTGCGACGAGACACCACCTAAAACTTTGCCTAGCGATTAGGCGCCCACCTTTTGCTTAGCGCCGGCAAGCGCCGCCTGGGCCGCTGCCAGACGCGCGATGGGCACGCGGTACGGTGAACAGGACACATAGTCCAGTCCGACGGTCTGGCAGAAATGCACGGATGCAGGATCGCCGCCATGTTCGCCGCAGATCCCGAGCTTGATATCAGGGCGTGTGGCGCGGCCCCGCTCCGCAGCCAGATGAACCAGTTCGCCCACCCCTTCCTGGTCGATGGTGACAAAGGGGTCTTTCTCAAAAATATCCTGGTTGACGTATGTCTCAAGGAAGGCACCAGAGTCGTCCCGGCTGAGGCCGAATGTCGTCTGAGTCAGATCGTTGGTGCCAAAGGAGAAAAACTCCGCCCCTTCGGCGATCTCCCCGGCCCGCAGCGCCGCCCGGGGCAATTCCACCATGGTGCCGGTCAGATATTTGATCTGGACGCCAGTTTTGCTCGCGACGTCAGCAGCCACTCGATCAATCATTTCCTTTAAGATATCAAATTCTTTTTTGGTTCCTATCAGTGGGATCATCACCTCGGGCACAACAGTCTCACCAGAATCGTTAAACACTGCGGCAACGGCCTCGAAGATGGCGCGGCACTGCATGTCGTAAATCTCAGGATACATGATCCCCAGCCTGCAACCTCGCAAACCCAGCATAGGGTTGGATTCATGCAAAGCCGCCGCGCGCACGCGCACGTCATCCACCGACGTTCCGGCGGCCCGGGCCACTTCTTCCATTTCCTCATTTTTGGTCGGAAGGAATTCATGGAGTGGCGGATCGAGCAGACGCACAGTGACCGGTAAGCCTCTCATTATGCTAAAAAGTTTAGTGAAATCATCGCGCTGGAAGGGCAAGAGCTTTGCCAGCGCCGTGCGCCGCCCGCCTTCGTCACTGGCCAGGATCATCTCACGCATGTTGATGATGCGCGCTGGGTCAAAAAACATGTGCTCCGTGCGGCATAGTCCAATACCCTCGGCTCCAAATTTCACGGCAGTTTCGGCATCTTCCGGGGTCTCCGCGTTGGCGCGGACACCCATTGTCCGGACTTCGTCAACCCAGCCCATGAGGACGCCGAAATCACCGGTGAGTTCCGGCTGAATGGTGTCCACCGAGCCCAGCATAACATCACCACGGGAGCCATCTATAGTAATGATATCCCCGGCATTTACCGTTTGACCACCGGCCGTGAGTTTTTGGGTTTGATAATCAACCCGGATATCACCCGCACCGGCGACGCAGGGCCGCCCCATTCCGCGGGCTACAACGGCGGCATGGCTTGTCATACCGCCCCGGGGCGTCAAAATTCCCTGCGCTGCGTGCATGCCGCCGATGTCTTCGGGGCTGGTTTCAACCCGGACAAGGATCGTCCTCTCACCCTTGGCGGCTAATTCTTCCGCCTCATGAGCAGAAAATGCTACTTTGCCACTGGCGGCACCCGGTGACGCGGGCAACCCCTTGCCCAGCAGACTCCGGGGCGCATTTGGATCAAGGGTCGGATGGAGTAGTTGATCCAAAGCCGCCGGGTCAATACGTTTGATTGCTTCTTCCCTGGTGATCAATCCCTCATCGGCCATGTCCACGGCAATCTTAAACGAGGCTTTCGCGGTCCGTTTCCCATTCCTTGTCTGCAGCATCCACAACTTTTTTTGCTGGACAGTGAACTCCATGTCCTGCATGTCGTTATAATGGTTTTCGAGTTTTTTCCGGACGTCGCAGAGCTCACTAAAAATCTCCGGCATAACTTCTTCCATGGCAGGCAGGTTAGAATGTCCAACATCCTTTTCCGCCAGGGTCAGCGGCTGTGGGGTGCGGATCCCCGCCACGACGTCCTCTCCTTGGGCGTTCATAAGAAACTCGCCGTAGAAAGCGTTTTCTCCGGTCGAGGGGTTTCTCGTAAAACAGACGCCCGTCGCAGACGTGTTGCCCATATTGCCAAACACCATAGACTGCACATTAACCGCCGTGCCCCAATCCTCGGGAATATCGTGAAGACGTCTGTAAATCTTTGCGCGATCATTCATCCAACTGCCAAAGACGGCGCTGACAGCTCCCCAAAGCTGTTCATGGGGATCCAAGGGAAAAGGTTTGCTGAGTTCTTTTTCCACCTTTGTTTTGAATGCAGCGGCGATTATTTTCCAGTCTGCTGCCGTTAGATCCGTATCCAAGGAGTAGCCATGCTCGTCCTTGTGATCAGCCAAAATGGTCTCGAAGTTATGGTGATCCACGCCAAGCACCACATCGCCATACATCTGGATGAAGCGACGGTAGCTGTCATAGGCAAACCGTTCATCCCCGCTCGAAGCGGCCAACCCTTTTACGGTCTCGTCATTCAAGCCCAGATTGAGTACTGTATCCATCATACCCGGCATTGAAGCCCGTGCGCCGGAACGCACACTGACCAGCAGCGGGTTGTCAGGATCGCCGAATTTAGCGCCAATGATATCCTCGACTTTTGTAAGCACTGTGCTTACTTCATCAATCAGACCCTCGGGATAGATGTTGCCGTGTTTCGTATAGTGAGCGCAGACCTCCGTCGTGATGGTGAAACCCGGCGGGACCGGCAATCCAAGACTCGACATCTCGGCAAGGTTCGCCCCCTTGCCACCCAGTAGGTTGCGCATATCGACGCGCCCTTCCGCAGAGCCGCCGCCAAAAGCATAGACATACTTGCTCAATGCTCTCCCCCCTCTATTTGAGAAAAGTCAGCAATCTCGTTCATAGATGACCGAATGAGACCCAATAACTTTAATCTGTTTTCCCGCAGCGCCGGATCATCGGCATTGACGGTGACATTATCAAAAAAGGCATCGACTAAAAGACGCGTCGATGCCAACACGCCCATAGCGTCCGAAAACTGTTCTTTCTCAAGAGCGCTTGTAACCGTCGGCCCGATTTCCATCAACTTCTGATACAGGCTGGATTCCTCTTTTTCCTTCAGATGCTTATCATCTATACCATGCGCATGGTCATACCGACGGCCATCTTTTTTCTCTTCGATTCGCAGAATATTCGCGGCACGCTTGTAGGCGGTTAGTAAATTGGCCCCATCTGGCGTCTCCAAAAACGACCCCAGGGCCTCTACCCGGGCTAAAAGACGTATCAGGTCATCTTCTCCATCGAGCGCAAGGATCGCCGTGACGAGGTCGTGCCGCACGCCTTTTTCACGCAGATGCGCCTTCAAACGGTCTGCGAAGAAGGAGAGCAGATCGGGACCAAACGTGAACGTTTCCAAGACCGATGCCTCAACTTGACTTGTGCCGCCAACCAACTCTTCATGCGCTTGGCGAAATACGGTCATAAGGTTTATCCGGACCCCGTTTTCCATGATCAGCCGGAGCACGCCCAAAGCCGCCCGACGCAGCGCAAACGGATCCTTAGACCCCGTCGGCTTTTCCTCGATGGCCCAAAAGCAGACCAGGGTATCAATCTTGTCCGCCAAGGCAACAGCAACACTCACGGGATCTGTGGGGCATGCATCTGAAGGACCTACTGGGGAATAGTGTTCCGCGATCGCTGTGGCAACGGCATCATCCTCTCCGTCATTGAGGGCGTAATATTGACCCATGACTCCCTGCACTTCGGGAAATTCGCAGACCATCTCACTAACCAAATCGGCTTTGGCGAGGTGAGCGGCGCGTGAAACTTGGCGCGTGTCCGCGCCGACGACGCCGGCCAGTGCATCCGCCAGCTTGCCGACGCGCGCCATTTTCTCCGCGAGCGAGCCGAGCTTGGCGTGGAACGTGATATTCGTGAGTTGCCTGGTTCGGCTCTCAAGCGTCACCTTTCGGTCCTGGGTCCAAAAAAACTTGGCATCTGCGAGGCGTGCCCGAAGCACGCGCTCGTTCCCCGCAATAATGGCCGCCCCACCGTCTGAGGTGTCTATGTTGGCGACCAGAAGAAACTTGTTGGCAAAAGCTCCGTCTTTAGTCTGCAAGGTGAAGTATTTCTGGTTTTTACGCATGGTGGTCACCAGGACCTCGGCAGGGATTTCCAGAAATTCCGCGTCAATATTACCTGCCAGTACCACCGGCCACTCTACTAGCCCGGCGACTTCATCAAGTAACGCTGGATCATCCCTGAGGGTTAGGTTCTCTTTACCCGCAAGCGCTTCGGCGTCTGCCTTGATTTTGGCCTTGCGGTCCTCCCAGTCCAACAACACATGACCTATTTCTAATGATTTTTTATAGTCTTCGAAATCTGTGACTTCGACCATGGCGCCGTTGAAAAAACGGTGCGCCCGGGTCTTGTTTCCCGCTGTATAGGGACCGAAAGTCAGTGGAATAACCTGGCCACCGAACAAGCATAAAACAGAATGGACGGGCCGCACCCAGCGTATCGAAGTGTCCGCCCACCGCATGCTCTTTGGCCAGGGCAGTTTAACGAGCGCGTCTTCAAGAAGGTCTTTCAGCAGAATTTCCGTTTTCTGCCCCTCTTTCTGAATAACCACAAAGTAAAACTGGCCCTTATCCGTATCGCGCTTTTCAACATCGTCGAGGGTTAAGCCAATTGACCCCAGGAACCCCTGGATGGCTTTTTTCGGTGCATCCGTTCGAGGCCCCCGGCGTTCTTCGCTGATATCCGGTGTGCTGTCCGGCAAGCCGTCGACAACGAGTGTGAGGCGGCGGGGCGTCACGTAGGAGTTCGCTGTCTCAAATCCGAGACCGGCTTCTTTCAGGCCATCTGTGACCAGCCGCTTCAAGTCGGCCGCTGCTTGTCCTTGCATCCGCGCTGGAATTTCTTCCGAAAAAATCTCAAATAATAGTTCAGGCATGGCTTAGCCCTCCCCCTGAGAGGTCAGCCACATCTCACAACAGCCTTTGGCAAGCGCCCGCACGCGCGCAATATAAGCTTGGCGTTCGGTTACGCTAATCACGCCTCTGGCATCCAGTAGGTTGAACCGATGCGACGCTTTGATGCATTGATCATAAGCCGGCAGCGCGAGATAAGCCCCCAACAGCAACTGGCATTCCTGTTCTGCGTCCTCGAATTCGCGCATCAGCATGTCCGTATTGGCGTGCTCGAAGTTGTGGGCAGAAAATTCCTTTTCCGCGCGGAGATAGACATCCCCATACTTTAGACCTCTGCCATTCCAATCCAGATCATAGACGTTTTCGACGCCCTGAATGTACATGGCGAGGCGCTCCAGACCATAGGTCAATTCAACCGCAACCGGATTACAATCAATGCCGCCAACCTGCTGGAAGTAAGTAAACTGGCTCACCTCCATACCATCGCACCAAA
>CAXFCV010000205.1:0-10986 GCA_964000975.1 uncultured Rhodospirillaceae bacterium
AAAGTACAAAATGATTTTGGACGAAACCATAATTTAAAAAGATTCAATAATTTGGATTTATATGCGCCCCATTATTTTGGGATTGCCCTTAAAATGTTGAGTGAGCAGAAGCGGAGGTGCTCATTCTAGTGGCGGCAAGGTAAAAATCTGGCCTGGATAGATCAAGTCTACGTTTCTAATCTGCCCTTTATTTGCACTGTAAATGACAGTGAACTTAAACCCACTGCCATAGGTTTTTCTTGCAATGCGCCAAAGGCTGTTTCCGGGTTCAACCATAACAAGGGTGCCCGGTTTAACGTCCGTCAGTGGAACCGATCTTGCAAATACTACTTCCCTGCGTTCAACGACCTTGCCGTCGAGATCTACCTGATCAGCACGCAGCGTGTGTTTGCCTATGGGGACAGCTTCATTTGGTCTCAGGTTCCAGAGCGCGTTTTCGTCCGCAGTCGTCTGGCCGATAAAATTATTGTTCAGGTAGACGATAATATTGGCAGCCACTGGCGCCTTACCTGCTACTGTCAATTTCCCCGCTTCTGTATAATCGATGGCATCTACTACCAGAACGATGGACCCATCCAGTTTCGCAGGCGTTGGTTTCTGAAGCACCTCCAACAAGCCGCCCTCGCCTATTGGTACTTTAATCGCAAGGGGCTGGTTTTCGGCTCCAGATGGGCGCCTTTTGATATTCTCTCCTCGTGCTGGCACAACCAGTATCACATTTGTCTCAGACGCTGTTTTCATGCCATTGGCATTGCGCATTTGCAGCGATAGCTGGCGGTTCCCGGTCGGCAGGGGGGTTGAAGGAACGAACACCCATTCTCCTCGCTCATCGCTCGTCACTTCGCCGATTTTTTTACCGCCGTCAAAAATTTCCACTACCTTGCCAGGCCCGGCTCGGCCTGCCATGACCGCATCTCCTGTGGGATTGATCCGTACAACATCAAAAGTAGGCCGAATTGGAATATCCTTTGGTTCGCCCTCGGGTTTTAGGGTAAGAGACCTCGCGGGTGATTCTTCGGGTCCGAATATTGCTGGATTTGCAGGAGGCGCTTTTGGGTCCGTTTCTTCAAATACGAAGTTCAAGGTAATCGCAGCTGTGGCAACCACGCTTCCAAAAATTGCCAGTAGGGCAGATTTCGTCACGATTTGGCGTTCCTAAATTCCATAGATTACCTACTCCATTACTTCGTAATTTACATCATATTGCTCTGGATAGCCACGGTCTGTTGACCAAGGCCATCAGCCGGAAGGTGCCAACCGAGACACGGCCACGGCGATCACCGTCGCCAGGGTAAGAGGTAACAAGGATACAAGACCCGTCAATATGGGGCTGGGAACCTTTTTCATAACCGGTTTCCAATCGGCGAGGCTAGCGGCGGCGGTATCAGCATAAAAAATAAATACGAGTACTGCGATCGGTGCCACCAGCGCCGGGTTGGACTCAATGATCCGCAAAGCGATCAAAAGCTGTGCTGTAAACCCGCCCCAATGATACCCGTATCCTAGGTGAAGTGATCGGTTGAGGGAGAGACATGCGCCCAGACCAAGTGTGGCGCTCAAGACGCCCAGTGAGAGAGACCCGTCGCTGATCGTTCTTCCAGTCGACCCAATAACAATCAAGCCCCCTGCTGATAGAAACATCATGACCGCCGGTATTGTATTGCTCCCCGTGCTGCTGCGGGTACGGACCTGAAGGGTTCCCCAGGCCGCAAGAATCACCAGGCACCAGAGATCTAGGGCGCCGCGAAACCAAACAACGGCGCCTATCGAGAAGGCAAAGTCCAATACGATATTACATAGTCTGGCCTGGTCGCGGAGGACTGGTAAAAACTGGTCTAGGAGCGATCCCAAAACCAGACCGACAAGCAAAATCACGGGCAGAGCGTCCCCGCCCCGCGGCGGGGGAAACCCTGGCATGCCAAGCACAAGAACTGTCACCCAGACAATGCACACGCCGGCGGATGCCGAGACAAGCCTGTCGTTGGTGAGCCCCCCCCCGCAAAACCGTATCGCGGCCGCAATAATGACCGTAGCGACGAAGGGCAAAATACAGAGGGCAATGAAAGAGCCTGAAATATATGTGGTCATGGCTACGGCAATCTACAGGCGATTCTATTTTTTTGTCACCTTGTTTGGAATGGCCGGTGCGGATTTTAATTGGAAGGCAATATCCTTCAGGTCCTCGGAGTTTAGCTTAGTCATGTTTTCCGTGACCTTAGCCACAGCACCCCCGGTAAATTCGCCGACCGGGAGCATGCCGAACTGCAAAACATCGAGGATTTCTCGATGGTTCCATTCTCGGACTCCAGTATCGATATCTGACGCGATATTCGGTACCGAATCACCCTCAGGGCCTTCTCATGTCCCAGCATAGGCCTTGTCTAGTATGGCGTCGCTCTGCGTCAAGGCCGAACCAAAACTGCCCAACCAGACAATAGTCGCGAATATGACGGGGGTAACTCTATGCATTATCTCCTGCTTCGCTCCAAGCTCTAGCGTCTTTCTCAGCGATACCTGTGAGCTTAAACGGGGGTCCCCGTCTATATGTGAAATACTCGCCAAAACATAAATCGCATGTGCTTTTCGCCCTGCGTCGGAGATTAAAATTCTGGCCTTCTATAGACCTTGTGGCATCTACCGCAGGCCCGCCCGACACTGCCAAACGCGGCCTTCGTGGCTTCAAGGTCACTGCCGACTGCTGCAAGGATTAAGGCATCCGCATTGGTTTGCATTGGCTTCATCTTGATATTGGTGTCGGCCATATTAGACCAAATTTGGGTTTTCGCACGAGCCGTTACATTGCCCGAACCCGCCGACCACATTGCGGTTTGTTTTTTGTAGCTTTGTAAGTAGCGGCCGCCGCCACCTGCATGGAGGCTGTATACGAGGCTATCTAAAATTGTCCCTTGGACTGGGCCAGTATATTCTTTTGAGTATCGCGGACTGTCTACAAAAATTTTTTCCTCGGCTAGAGCGCTTTGACTTGCACCGGTGAATATCAGCATTCTCCCAAAAAGGGCGAGGGTAAGTTTTGCTCTAATATTCGTTTATGCCTCCGACAATTCTAATCATGAACCCATATCGGGAATTACAGTGAGTAGCTCTCGAATAACCTTTCAAACAACATATTCCCATCGCCAATCACGAAAAATTTAGGCTATGGTGTGGTTATTTGAGAACCCCCTGGTAGTATCAATACTGATGACCAATCTGTGTTCCATTACGGTTTACTGCGGGTCCCGAGTCGGGGCGTCCCCAGCATATGCCGAGGCGGCACGGGATCTCGGGCGCGGTATGGTGGCGCGCGGTGTTGATCTTGTGTTCGGCGGCGGGAGTGCGGGAATTATGGGCGAGCTTGCCGACACCATTCTACGGGGTGGCGGAAGGGTGACCGGGGTCATTCCGCATTTTCTGGACGAGCTCGAGGTGGGACATAAGAATGTGACAGAGCTAATTCGGGTTGAGAATATGCACATCCGAAAAGCGACCATGTTCAGCCGCGCCGATGCTTTTGTTATTTTACCCGGCGGATTGGGAACACTCGAAGAGTTCTTTGAGGTCGTGACCTGGAAGCAACTCAACCTGCATCAAAAACCTATCGCAGTCTTAAATGTAGCGGGTTGCTGGTCTCGGCTGACTGAGTTAACCAACGATATCGTAATGGCAGGATTTGCTCACGAAAAGGTCGCTAATCTGTATAGCATGGTGGAAACAGTTGATGATATTTTTAGAGTTATCAGCGAGGCCCCGACCCCAGACAATCGCTCTCTCAATGAGCATTTATAAGCCTGTACGTCAGGAATCATCGGTATCCTTGCATTCCGAATCTTCGCGGCGTATCTTCGTCGAACGTCCGGTAGTACCAGCGTTATAATGTCTGGATCGGCAGGGGGACACCCCATCGGACACTCAACATACACTAACTTGTTTGGAAGCGCAGGGCTTCTTCGGTAGCGGACCATAAGCACTTTCCGGGCTTCTTGGGGGGCTGCAATTTGACCTGGAGAAAAGGGAGAGGTGATAATGATTGATCAGGACAAAGGATCAAAAGCGGATATAATTTACACCAAAGTTGACGAGGCGCCGGAATTGGCGAGTGGGTCTTTTTTGCCCATCATTAGGAAATTTGCCGCTGCTGCGAACATCTCTATTGGCACGATGGATATCTCGCTTGCGGGGCGCATTATCGCTAATTTTCCCGAGAATTTGAGCGCTGAGCAACGTCAGCCCGATCATCTTGCCGAGCTTGGATTGATGGTGAACGAGCCCGGCACCAATGTCATCAAGCTACCTAACATCAGTGCTTCCGTTCCCCAATTGAACGCCGCCATTAGAGAACTCCAGGAAAAGGGCTACGATATTCCGTCCTATCCGGATAATCCCCAGAGCGAAGACGAAAAGCGTATCAAGGCGACCTACAGCATTGTCCTGGGCAGCGCCGTGAACCCTGTTTTGCGGCAGGGTAATTCAGACCGGCGCGCACCCAACGCTGTAAAGGAGTATGCCAAAGCCAATCCGCACCGCATGGGGGCGTGGACCAAAGAGTCAAAAACGCATGTTGCAACAATGGGCGCGGGGGATTTCCGCTCCAACGAGAAGTCTATCACCGTTTCCACCGGAGATGTCGGCCCAGCTCGCATCGAATATGTGAGTGGCTCGGGAATAACAACCGTGCTCAAAGACGACCTAAGTCTAACGGATGGTGAAGTCATCGATGCCACGAAAATGAGTGTTACAGCCCTACGCTCCTTTCTCGAGGAACAGATTGCCGAGGCAAAAGATCAGGGAATATTATTCTCTCTGCATCTCAAGGCGACTATGATGAAGGTGGCTGATCCAATCATCTTCGGTCACACGGTATCTGTTTTCTTCAAGGACGTGTTTCAAAAATATTCGGCAATGTTCAAAGAATTGGACATTGACCCAAACTTTGGTTTGGTCGACCTCGAGGCTAAAATACAATCCTTGCCCGAGGAAAAAAGGTCTCAAATCAATGCAGATATCAAGTCCTGCCTAGAGGCGGGGCCTGACCTTTACATGGTCAATTCTGACCGGGGCATTAGTAACTTGCACGTATCCAGCGACACAATTATTGATGCCTCCATGCCTGCTCTGATCCGGGGAGGCGGCAAAGGATGGGGGCCGGATGGTGAAGAAGCTGACTGCAAATGTGTTATTCCCGATAGCAGCTACGCGGCCGTTTATGCCGAGACCATTAATTTTTGCAAGGAACATGGCGCTTTTGACCCCTCAGAGATGGGCACCGTTCCTAATGTGGGTCTGATGGCAGATAAGGCAGAGGAATATGGCTCCCATCCCCAAACATTTACCGCGCCTGGCGCCGGGAAAATTAGCGTTGTCGGGACGTCTGGGATCACTCTTCTTGAGCATGACGTGGAAGAGGGCGATATCTGGCGGATGTGCATGACCAAAGATGAGCCGATCCGCGATTGGGTCAAGCTGGGCGTTTCCCGTGCGCGTGCCACGGGGGCTCCCGCAGTGTTTTGGTTGAACAAAGACCGAGCGCATGACGCCGAACTCATCGCCAAAGTGGCTACCTACTTAAAAGAACACGACATCAGCGGTCTTGAGATTCATACCATGGCACCGGCAGAAGCAACGAGGTACTCGTTGGAACGGATAAAAAAAGGACAGGATACGGTGTCGGTGACAGGTAACGTGCTGCGGGACTATCTTACGGATCTGTTCCCGATCCTCGAAGTTGGAACAAGCGCAAAAATGCTCTCCATTGTACCCTTGATAAAAGGGGGGGGGCTGTTTGAGACAGGTGCTGGCGGATCCGCGCCCAAACACGTCCAGCAGATGATGGAAGAAGGGCACCTCCGCTGGGATTCCCTTGGCGAGTTTTGTGCTTTGGGTGCCTCTCTGGAGCGCTTAAGTGACCAGCGTGGGAATGCTAAGGCGGCTGTGTTGGCGGACGCGTTGGATAAAGCCATCGGGAGGCTGCTCGATGAAAACCAGTCTCCTAGCCGTAAGGTGGGCGAGTTGGATAATCGGGGCAGCCATTTCTACTTGGCCCTCTATTGGGCAAGAAGTTTGGCCGAACAAGACATAGATGCCGATATGAAAGCGTATTTTGGACCACTAGCATCAGCTTTGGCGGAAAATGAGGCGCAGATTATTGGTGAGTTGAATAAGGCACAAGGCGCCTCAGTCGACCTCGGAGGCTATTACCACGCGTCGCAAGCCGCAGTGTCTAAGGCCATGCGACCGAGTGCGACGTTGAACAATATCATTGGATAGTCACCATAAACCCTCCCGGAGTGGCTTCACCATTCCCGTGGATACGGGAGAATAGGCCTTGACGGGGGAGTTTGGCAGTTTTAAAAATCCGCTTTTCCGAATTTAGGAGGAAAGGCTCCCTAGTGAGGGGCCATATTTGTAAGGAAATAGAAAAATGGCGCGACGGTGCGATATCACAGGCAAAGGGGTTCTGACTGGCAACAATGTGAGCCATGCCCATAACAAGACCCGGCGCCGCTATCTGCCCAACATTCACAAAATGACCCTTTATAGTGAAACCCTGGGGTCTGTGCGACTCAAACTGACGGTGAGCACGCTCAGGACCATTGAGCATAATGGCGGTCTAGATAACTATTTGCTCAACGTCGCGCCGAGAAAGCTCACCGCCGAAGCAAAAAAACTCCGAAACCGGATTAAAAAGGCTCAAACCAAAAAAGCCGCCTGATGAGAGCCACCCAGAACCGAGTGTCTTTGATATTTCTGTCGATCGCCTGAGCGAAGCTACCGTGGCCTAGGGACTGAAGGACCCGCCACCAGGCAGGAATTTGTGTTGTCTATGATGACGCAGATTCTGCGGGTTATAGGGTGGACTGCCTGTCCGTCGCTGCTACTTGAAGTCGATGCGCAATGACCTGTATTGATTTCGGATGTCATCAAAATGTTAGCATTTTTTAAAAAAATCTTATAACGCTCTGATGTAAAGTTTGATTATTAAGCTCAAACCGGAGCGAATAGCGTTCGCTGTAAAGGATCAGAATTGTCGTTGGAAACGATGTAGAGGTATCTGCGGCGGAACTCCGACGGTCACCCGCCATCCCAGCGGCGGTTAGTTGAGCAAGGTGCGCTTTTTCTTGTTGATTTTCTCATCAAAAAGCTCGGTAAGATTTTGCATCATGGTGCCGCCGAGTTCCTCGGCGTCATTGATGGTCACCGCCCGGCGGTAGTATCGAGTGACGTCGTGGCCAATCCCAATGGCAGTTATTTCAATCGGCGTTTTGGTCTCGATTAATTCGATGACATCCCGCAAATGCCGTTCCAGGTAGTTGCCGGCATTGACAGAGAGCGTGGCGTCGTCCACTGGCGCGCCGTCGGAGATAACCATGAGAATCCGACGCTGTTCCGGCCGTCCGATCAGGCGGTTGTGGGCCCACATCAGCGCCTCGCCATCAATATTTTCCTTTAGGAGGCCCTCCCGCAGCATGAGGCCCAGGTTCCGCCTGGCGCGCCTCCAAGGTGCGTCGGCTCCTTTGTAAACAATATGACGGAGGTCGTTTAAGCGGCCCGGATTCTCCGGTTTATTGGCCTCAACCCACTCTTCCCGCGCTTGTCCACCTTTCCAGGCACGCGTGGTAAATCCCAAAACCTCTACTTTTACTGCGCACCGTTCAAGTGTCCGGGCGATGATGTCAGCGGACATGGCCGCCACGGAAATAGGGCGTCCACGCATTGAACCCGAGTTATCAATCAAAAGTGTGACAACGGTGTCTCTGAAATTATGTTCTTTCTCAATCTTGTACGATAGGGGATGCAATGGATTGACAACCACACGCGCCAGGCGGCCTGCGTCCAGATACCCCTCGTCCAAATCGAACTCCCACCACCGCTGTTGTTGCGCCATAAGGCGCCGTTGTAGGCGGTTAGCTAGGCGAGAGACTACACCCTGGGAATTGGATAATTGTTGATCCAATTGAGCGCGGAGCCTGTCAAGTTCTTCAGGGTCACAGAGTTCTTCGGCGCTGACGATCTCGTCATACTTAGTTGTATAAGCACGGTAGGGTTCGACCCGACCCTCCGGAAAATCCGGATGTTGCGGCTGGCCGCGCATGGTTGCTTCGGAATCTTCTTCCGCTTCCTCCTGCTCTATCATGTCTTCGATGTTTTCGAGGGCATCCGGATCCAGGAACTCCATGTCCATTTCTTGTTCCTCGCTGTCCTCAGAGTCGGTATCTGACTCGGCATCGGCGCTCTCCTGGTCCTGCTGCTCGTTTTGGTCGTCTTGCTCCTGGTCCTGGCTTGGATCACGCTCGGGGTCACCATCGACATCAGCAGGGAGGTCCAGGTCTTCCAATATTTCCCGGAGGTTCTCACCAAATAGCTCTTGGTCATGAAGATCAGATTTGAGTTCGTTCATCTTGTCGCCAGCCTTTTCTTCAACCCAGTCACGCCATAGATTGACGAGGGGCTGAGAGGAGGCGGGCGATGGCTGACCCGTCAGTTTTTCCCGAAGGATAAGACCCACTGCATCCGGTATCTGAGACTCGTCGCGCTCGCTCACTAAGTGGAAACCTTTATCCCGTGCACGCGCCTCTTGATAGTCGCTGAGATTAATGGCAACACCTGCTAGCAGACGGCTACCGATCGCCTCCACGCGCGATTGCTCTGCAGCATCAAATAATTGCGCACTGCTTGGCCCTGATGGACGCTGACGGCGATATACAATTTCATCGTGGTAGCGAAGGCGAAGGGCTGCTGTATCGGCCTCACCTCTAAGAACGCGGAGATCTTGCGTTTCAAACTTCTGCATAGGCATTGGCAGCCTTGCTTGCACGCCGTCACCCGTATCAACGATCCCGTGCCCGCCCGGCGCAAAGGACACTTCTATGTCACTTCGGGCGGAAATAGCCTTCAGGGTTGCTTCCGTGACCCGTTTAATAAGGTCCTGATTATTCTGCTCAGCCGACATGGCTGCTCCTGCCAGCCTACGAAAGAGTGACGTTCGCGGCGGATTCCGGCAATTCTTCACCGAAACAGCGCTGGTAGTACTCGGCGATCACCGGACGTTCCACCTCATCACATTTATTCAGGAAGGTCAGCCGGAACGCAAAACCAATGTCGTTAAATATTTGCGCATTCTCGCCCCAGATCAGCACGGTCCGGGGAGACATGACAGTTGAGACATCGCCATTCACGAAACCAGTCCGTGTCAGATCGGCGAGACTCACCATCTTCTTAACCGTGGCCTTGCCGTCTGACGTATTGTAGGCTGGAACTTTGGCCAGAATGATTTCCTCTTCCGCATCATTTTCAAGATAGTTTAGGGTAGAAACAATGTTCCAACGGTCCATCTGTCCCTGGTTGATTTGCTGAGTGCCGTGGTAGAGGCCCGTCGTATCACCAAGGCCAACCGTGTTCGCGGTGGCAAACATCCGGAAGAACTTGTGTGGCCGAATGACTTTGCTCTGGTCCATAAGGGTAAGCTTGCCCTCAACCTCAAGCACCCGTTGGATGACAAACATGACGTCCGGCCGGCCGGCATCGTATTCGTCAAAAACAAGTGCGGCCGGATTTTGCAGGCACCATGGAAGAATACCCTCCTTGAAGGCCGTAACTTGTTTACCGTCTTGCAACACGATGGCGTCTTTGCCTACCAAGTCAATCCGGCTAATGTGACTGTCCAAGTTAACCCGGATGCAGGGCCAGTTTAGCCGAGCGGCGACTTGCTCAATATGGGTCGATTTTCCTGTGCCATGGTATCCTTGTATCATGACCCTTCGATTGTGAGCAAATCCTGCCAGAATCGCTAGTGTCGTATCCCGATCAAACCGATAGGCGTCGTCCTTAGCCGGCACATAGTCGTTGGCCTGCGAAAATGCTGGGACTTCCATGTTCATGTCAATGCCAAATAGCTCTTTGATAGAGATTTTGGAGTCGGGAGCATCAAGAGGGAAATCGCCTTCTTCATATGAAGTAGTCGTATTTTCAGACATTAATTTTTCCGATATTTGCTACAACTGAATGTGATTATGACCTGAGATATTTTACAAGAGCTATTAGCTATTTAGTAATTCCATAATGATTTCGTAAGCCTCGCTAATATTTTTAAACCTCTCCTCTGCCTTTTTATCGCCGCCATTAGCATCTGGATGGTGACGTTTGACGAGCGCCTTATATCGCGCCTTGGCCTCCTGTTCCGTTACGGGAAATTCGAGACCAAGTGTCAGGATGGCTTGTCGCTCTCTTGAGGAAAGCTGCTCCCGGGTACCATGAGCCCGCTCACTTTCGTGATCGAGAAATCCAAACACGTCAGCAACGCCCTCAAACTTAAACCCCGATCCGGGCGGCGCTGCGGAAGAGGAATTATCTGACCCTATTGGCCAGGTTGGCCTGTTCCATACCGTATCTGAGCGCACTGCAGTCTCCACTTCAGATTCAGACATGCCTTCATAATAGTTCCAGGCCCTGTTGTAAATCCGAACATGCTCAAGGCAAAAATACCTGTATTCCCCCAAATTATTCCTGGAAACCGGTGCTTTATACTCGCCGATTCTAGCGCAGCCGGGCCAGGCGCAAAGCCGTAATTCGCCTTTTGCTTCGTTGGGCATTCCATGCTCTGGGCAACTTGTCATCTTATTACTATGGGTGCCTGCCCTGTGACTCGCAAGTGGACTTAGTCAAAACACCTAAGTTTCCGTCCACAGAAATTCGGCCTTTTGTTTCCCGAGTCGGCGGCGCCAGTTTAATGGAAAACCATTACGGGGAATGTGAGGACGAAACGGGGTGCTAGGCTCTCAGAACAGGAGCTTCATTCAGCGTCAGAATATTCGGGCCACAGTCGTTTTACAATCGGCCCCTCAGCGGCAAAGGCGTGACAGGTGTTAATGATTGCCGGCTTTTTTGTCGGCTTTCTGCCCTTGTTTTGCGAATTTTTGAGCGGCATGATTGTTTGATAGGCCGTGGTAGCCAGTGGGCCTATGATCAATTGCAGGATATGCGTGCAACCCG
>CAXFCV010000206.1:0-2240 GCA_964000975.1 uncultured Rhodospirillaceae bacterium
CTGGTTATCACCTTTGGTTGCGGGGCGACCGGACGGTACGGTAGATTTTTTTCCGCGTCCATTTCCATTGTTTAGGGCTCCCCGGAGATCCACTTCACGGGGGAGTAAACCCCGCGGATTTACTGATTCGACACGCGCCTGTTCGACAACGATGTCTGGCTTTATGCCGACCTTCTGGATAGAACGGCCAGACGGAGTATAATAAAGAGCCGTCGTCAAGCGCATGGCGCCACGGCCACTCAATGGGATGATCGTTTGGACGGAGCCTTTGCCAAAAGATTTTGTGCCGAGCACAATTGCTCGCTTGTGATCCTGCAAAGCGCCAGCCACGATTTCAGAGGCAGAAGCGGAGCCCTCATTTACAAGGACAACGATTGGCTTGCCATTGCTAAGGTCGCCCTTGCGCGCGTTGAAACGTTTGTGACCCTGCTTGTCCCGGGTCCGAGTGGAGACTATTTCCCCGTAATTCATAAATGCGTCGGAAACAGCGATCGCCTGATCCAGAAGCCCGCCAGGGTTATTTCTGAGATCCAGAACCAAACCTTTCATCTTGTCTCCCAACTCTGAATTGATTTTTTTCATGGCCCGCTTGAGACCTGTGCCTGTCGGTGCGCTGAAAGATGATATTCTCACGTATCCGATGTCGCCCTCGGTCCTAGACCGCACGGTCCGGATTGGGATTACGGCGCGGGTAATGATCACCTCAAATGGCTCTGTGCCAACACGCCGGATGGTAAGTTTGATATCAGTGCCGACTTTGCCGCGCATCAATTCGACCGCTTGAGATAACGTAAGGCCTTGCACCGGTTTTCCATCCAGATGCGAAATTAAATCACCTGCTTTGACTCCGGATCTATAGGCGGGGGTATCATCAATCGGGGAGACCACACGGACGAGACCATTCTCCATGGTCACCTCGATACCGAGCCCGCCGAATTTGCCACTTGTCTGGACCTGCATGTCTCTAAAGTTTTTGGCGTTTAAGTAGCTCGAATGCGGATCAAGCGAGGTCAGCATGCCGGTAATTGCCGACTCAATAAGCTGCTCATCGGTGATATCCTCGACATATGTTGCTCGCACGCGCTCAAAAACATCGCCAAATAGGTTGAGTAGTTGGTAGGTGTTCTCGTTCTTTTGTTTGGACGTCTCGTCCTGGGCCCATGCGATCGAAAAACAAAACTCGGTGAGGGCAACGATAACTAACAGCGTCAGGGTTTTTTTCATCCGTTTGTCTTACCTTTTTCAGTGGCGAGCCAGAGATTAGGATTAACCGGCTGGCCGTTCCGGCGCAGTTCCATGTAAATTGATGGATTGCCGGACTGTGGGTGTGCCATTGATCCGACGGGTTCTCCCGCCAGAAGCCATTGTCCGACGGTTCCTTCAACAAGGGCCATCCCCGCTAGCAGGCTATGATATCCCTCACCGTGTTCTATGATCAAGAGGTGGCCATATCGTCTAAACGGGCCTGAGAAAACAATTTGCCCATTAAACGGGGCGACAACCTGGGCCCCCGGCTGTGTCTCTATGGCCAAACCCTTCCTGCGCTGCCCTTTGCTCAAAAGGCCATCATACTTGCCGGTAACGGCGCCGATAACCGGATAGGTTAGTTTTCCCCGCGCGGCCGTGATGGAGTCTATTTCGAACGGTGGCAGGGCCGTCAACGCGTCCGGCGGCTCTAGACGCCGGGGCTGGGTATTGTCGAGCGCGGCAGGATATTGGCCAGCGGCCGGTGTTCCAGCGTTTCGTACTCGCTCAACCCGCTCCTGCTCAAGCCGATCAAAGAGCTCGCGCAATGTTTGCGCTTCCTCCGTGAGGCGGTCTAGCCGGGCAGCCTCGATTTGGCGGGCGGCAAGTGTTTTTCTCCGCGCGTGGGATTTGGTGCTGTCCAACTGGTCGAGTTCTCGCTGCCTGTTCTCCAGACGTGCTGTCGCCTGCTGGAGATCCATTTTACGCAACTTAATAGCATCCCGGGTCAGCTCAAGTGTTGTCAAATTTTCACGGAGGCGCTGAGCTCGAGCCTCTATTCTGGGAATGGCAGTCCGGAGCAAGATGGCCGTGCGGACCAGATCGGATGTTGGTGCCGGGTAAGCTAGGACGGCTTCTGGCGGCACGCGAGAGACCCGTTGAAGCGCGATCAGCACCTGGCCAAATTGATCCCGGCGGCGTGATAGCTCAGAAATTTTTTCTGTCTCTTGAGAATTTAATTTTCGTATCTGACGTTCGAGAGCAAATATTTGTAA